>NZ_SRLW01000009.1:0-75008 GCF_006518215.1 Myxococcus sp. AB025B | reverse complement strand
CCCCGGTCCAGCCCCTCGTGCTCCACCAGGAAGGACAACGCGCGCTCCCGAGGCGTCCCGCCCACCGCCGGCGTCGGATGCAGCGCCTCCACCACCTGCGCGGCCGACACACCCTCGCGCAGCCGCGCGCCGATGCCCGTGCGCAGGTGCACCACGTTCTTCAACGCCAGCAGCTGGGGCTCCGCGTCGGAGTGGACCTCGTCCGCGAGCGTGCGCAGCGCCGCGAGGATGTAGCGGACCACCGCGGCGTGCTCACGCGCGTCCTTGTCCTGTCCTCGCAACCCCTCCGCCTCGCGCGGCGCCGCGGTGCCCGCCAGGGCCTCCGTCTCCAGCGCCCGGCCCTCCACCCGACACAGCGTCTCCGGCGTCGCGCCCAGGAAGCACGTCCCGTCCAGCGCGCGGAACAGGAAGGTGGCGCAGCGCGGGTTCTGCTCACGCAGCCTCGCCAGCACGTCCACCACGTCGAACGCCTCGGCCGCCTCCACATCCACGGGCCGCGCCAGCACGACCTTCTGGAGCTGTCCCGAGGCAATCGCCTCCAGCGCCCGCTCCACGCGCGCCTCGAACTCCGGCCGCGACGACACCACCGTGAGCGCGACCTCCGCGCCCCGCGCGTGCCGATACCCTTCGGAGAAGCGCGCGCGGACCCGCTCGAGCCGCGAGCGCACCACGTCCTCGCCCCCACGCGCCTCCGGTGCGAACGCGGCCACGGCCAGCCCGCTCCCGGTGCGCCACACCAGCACCTCCGGCAGCGTCCAGCGCGCCACGCCATGCGCGGCCCACGCCTCGTCCACCACCCCCGCCGCGCCGAAGCGGAGCCCGCCGAACCAGGGCCCCGGCATGTCCGACGGCGCCGGGCCCAACCACCGCAACGAGAGGTCACTCAAGGAGCCCAGCACCGCGGGGACCTGTGCGGGCACGGTCGCCTCGACGACCGCCGCCTCGCCCCAGCCCGCCGCCGCCTCGCGCGCCAGGGGCCGCTCCCAATACACCGTCGGAACGCCCAGCGAATCCGCTCCGGAGAGTGGATCCACCGCCGCCAGGGGCATCATTCCGGCCACCCAGCGCTGGCCCTCAACGGGATTGAGCGTCTTCATCAGCGGTCCTCATCCGCGACTGCCCTGAAATCACCTTCGGTTGTCTTCTAAGCCATAACGGCTATACATGCACCAAGGAGTTCAAAACCTCTTGAACTCGGTGGATGGGAGGGCTCGTGGGAGGCAAGCAGCCAGACGAATCCGCGCCGGCGGTGGCCGGGAAGGAGACGGGCGCGCGGCGTGTGCTCCGAGCCTTCCGTCCCGAGGGCACGCGGGTGCGTGCGGGCTCGGTGGAGGTGGGTGGACCGGGGTTCGTGGTGATGGCGGGGCCGTGCGCCGTCGAAGGTCTGGAGCAGGTGGACCGGACCGCCGCCGCCGTGGCGCAGGCGGGCGCCCACGTGCTCCGGGGTGGCGTGTTCAAGCCCCGCACCAGTCCCTATGCGTTCCAAGGAATGGGCGAGCCCGGCCTGCACCTGCTGGCCGAGGCGGGCCGTCGCCACGGGCTGCCCATCATCAGTGAGGTGATGGAGACCGCGCAGATTCCCTTCATGGCGGAGTCCGCGGACATCCTCCAGGTGGGCGCGCGGAACATGCAGAACTTCTCGCTGCTGCGCGCGCTGGGCAAGGTGCGCCGGCCGGTGTTGGTGAAGCGGGGCCTGTCGGCGACGCTGCAGGAGTGGCTGCTGGCGGCGGAGTACGTGCTCGAGGGTGGCAACGAGCAGGTGATGCTGTGCGAGCGGGGCATCCGGACGTTCGAGACGGAGATGCGCAACACGCTGGACCTGGCGGCGGTCGCCTGGGCCAAGCAGCGCACGCACCTGCCCGTCATCGTCGACCCGTCCCATGCGACGGGACAGGTGGACCTCATCCTGCCCATGTCCCTGGCCGCCGCGGCGGCGGGCGCGGACGGGCTGCTGATTGAAGTCCATCCCCGGCCCGAGCAGGCGCTGTGCGATGGGAACCAGGCGCTGACGCCGGAGCGCTTCCAAACGTTGATGCAGCGGCTACCACCCGTGCTAGACGCGGTGGGCCGACATCTTTGGCGGCCGGAGAGCCCGGCCCAGGTCGTGAGGGCGAGATGAGCACCGAAGTCCGTCAGATGTTCTCCTCCATCGCCACGAAGTACGACGTGACGAACGAGGTCCTGTCGTTCGGCATCCATCGTCTGTGGCGACGGACCGCGGTGCGCCTGAGCCAGGCGAAGCCGGGGGACAGCGTCCTCGACTGCGCCTCCGGCACGGGCGACCTTGCGCTCGCGTTCAAGCGCAAGGTGGGCGCCACGGGCCACGTGATTGGCACCGACTTCTGCGCGGAGATGCTGGAGAGCGGCCCCGCCAAGGCGGCGAAGGCGGGGCTCCAGGTGGACTTCCAGGTGGCCGACGCCATGGACCTGCCCTTCGAGGACAACCGCTTCGACGTGGCGTCCATCGCCTTCGGCATCCGCAACGTGGATGACCCGGTGAAGTGCCTGAGCGAGATGGGCCGCGTGGTGAAGCCGGGCGGCCGCGTCGTCGTGCTGGAGTTCGGTCAGCCCACGGGCGTCTTCGGCGCGCTGTTCCGCTTCTACAGCAAGACGGTGATGCCCACGGTGGGCGGCCTGCTCACCGGCAACCGCGCGGCGTATGAGTACCTGCCCCGCACGTCGGCGGCGTTCCCCGCGGGGGAGCGCTTCCTGTCGCTGATGGACCAGTCCGGCGCCTATGCGGAGCGAAGCGCGCATCCGCTGACGTTCGGAACGGCGAACGTGTATGTCGGCCTCGTCCGCTGAGCCGCGGCCACACCTCGTCGAGCATGTCCTCTCCTCGGTGGATCCCCGGCTCAGGCCGGCACTGAGGGACGCCCTCACGCGCCCGGGGCCCACGCCCCGTCCCGCCGCGGGGCAGACCGTGGTGCTGGGTGGTCACCGGGGCGCCGGCAAGTCCACGCTGCTGCCCCGCGTGGCCCGGCTGCTCGGGCGCACGGGCGTGGACCTGGACGCGCACCTGGAGAAGATGCACGGACGTCCGCTGCGCACCTGGGTGGCGCAGGCCCCCGCCGAGTTCCGCGCCGCCGAGCGCCGCGCGCTGCTGGAGCTGCCCCCCGGGGGGCTCGTGGCCGTGGGCGGCGGGTTCCTGTCGCATCACCCGGACGCGCTCGCCGGCACCTTCACCCTCATCATCCCCGTGACGTTCGAGACCTACCGCGAGCGGCTGCTCACGGACCGGACGCGCCCCCGGCTGCGGCCGGAGGTCTCCCTGGAAGAGGAGATCGCCTCCATCTTCCGCGAGCGCGAGGCGCTGCACGCCCGCGTTCCCACCGTCGCCCTGGTGGACTTCCTCCGGGGCTGCCTGCATCCCGAGGAGCTCTTGTGACGCCCGCCCGGCGCATCGTGACGCTGCCCCCCACCCTGCTCGGCCCCGACGCCGTGCACTTCGCCCGGGGGTGCCAGCGTCGCGGCGCCGACGTGCTGGAGATTCGCACCGACCTGCACGCCCCCGACGCCGTGGACGCCGCCGCGCTCGCGGACGTGCTCCCGCTGCTCGTGTCCGAGCGTGGCAAGCCCCTTCCTCCCGCCTGGGTCGCAGCCGCGTGGCGCGTGGACCGGGACCTGATGGACGCCACCGGGCAGAAGGGCTCGCTCGACGCGCCCTCCGGCAAGCTGCTCGCGTCGCACCACGCGGACCGGCAGCTCACCACCGAGGAAGCGCTCGCGCTGTGGTCGCGCGAGCTGCCCGCCGACGCGCTGGTGAAGCACGTGGAGCCCATGACGGACCCGGCCCACCTCTCCGTGCTGCTGGAGACGCAGCGACAGCTGGGCGAGCGCTTCGGCGTGTCGCGCGTCACCGTGCTCGGCATGGGCGCGGTGGCGCTGCCGGCGCGCGCGGTGCTGGCGCGGAGCAACCTGCTCGACTACGTGGCCGCGGGCGGCTCCTGGGTCGCCGCTCCTGGACAGCGGCTGCTCGACGATGCCGTGCGCGAGTGGAGGGGCGCGGACCGCACAACGCTCCCCGCGCCCCTGCGCCTGGGCATCTTCGGGACGGCCATCACCCACTCCCGCTCGCCCCGCATCCACCGCCAGCCCTTCGACCGCATCGACCTCCCCGAGGACGGACCCGTCGAGGCGGTGCTCGACTCGCTCGTGCCCCACTACGGCGGCTTCGCCGTCACCAGCCCCTTCAAGCTGCGGCTCGCGAAGCACACCGGCTCGTCGCTGGACGCCATCAACACCCTGGTCCGTCGAGGAGCCAAGTGGGAGTCCTTCAACACCGACACCGAGGGCGCCCGGAAGGTCCTGGAGCGCCTGGACGCGAAGGACGTCATCGTCCTGGGCGATGGAGGAGCGACCTCCGCGCTTCGCACCGTGGCCGCCGAGCGCGGACAGGCGCTGCGAGTCCTGCGGCGGGCCGACATCCAGGGGCCAGTGACGGGGGCCGTCGTGTGGACCTGGCCGGACCGGGTGGCGCCACCGGATTCCCTGCGATTCGAGCGAGCGCGCGTCGCGGTGATCGCGTACGGTGCGCCCGGCCGACGCATCGCGGCGGAGATCAAGCGGCGCGGCGGAACCCCGGTCCTGCTGGGTGCGGCGTGGTTCGTCGCGCAGGCCCGGCGACAGCGCCAGCTCTGGGAGACCGCGACATGAACACCTTCGGCGTCCTCTTTCGCTTGACGACCTTTGGCGAGAGCCACGGCCCCGCGCTCGGCGCGGTGGTGGACGGCTGCCCCGCGGGTGTGCCGCTGACGAGCGCGCGCATCCAGGCCGCGCTGGACCGCCGCCGCCCGGGCCAGTCCGCGCTCGTCACCCCTCGCAACGAGCCGGACCAGGTGGAGCTCCTCTCCGGCGTGTTCGAGGACAAGACGCTCGGCACGCCCATCGCCGCCATCGTCCGCAACACCAACCAGCGCTCCGGTGACTACAAGGAGCTCAAGCAGGTGGACCGGCCCGGCCACGCGGACGCCGTGTGGCGCGAGCGCTACAAGCACCGCGACCACCGTGGCGGCGGACGCACCAGCGGCCGCGAGACGCTCTGCCGCGTCATCGGCGGCACCATCGCCGAGGCGTACCTGGAGCGGGACATGCCCACCCTGAGCACCGTCGCGTACGTGTCGCAGGTGGGCGACCTCGTCGCCTCCGTGCCCGCGCCGGGCCTGACGCGCGCCATGGTGGACGCGCACCCCACGCGCTGCCCCGATGAGGCGGTGCGCGAGGAGATGTCCCGCCGCATCCTCGCCGCCAAGGAGGCCGGAGACAGCCTGGGCGGCTCCATCGACATCCGCGTGGAGGGCCTGCCGGTGGGACTGGGCGAGCCCATCTTCGGGAAGATCAAGGCGCTCATCGCCCAGGCCCTGGGCAGCGTGGGCGCCGTCACCGGCGTCGTCTGGGGACCGCCGGACCTGATGCAGCGCATCGGTCAGCCGGGCACCCAGTTCCACTCCGTGAAGGACGTCTACGGCGGCATCCAGGGCGGGCTCACCAACGGCGAGCCGCTCCAGGTCCGCGCCTACTTCAAACCCCCAGCGACGCTGGCGGACCACGCGAAGGGTGGCCGTCACGACCCGTGCATCATGCCGCGCGCCGTCCCGGTGCTGGAGTCCATGGTGTCCCTGGTCATCGCAGACCTCGTCCAACAGATGAACGCACGCCCCAACACCCTATGACCCCCTACCCACCCGGCGCCTACCGTCCACCCAACGATCGCTGGGGACCCTTCACCCGACTCGCCAAGCGCCTCCCCGAGGGAAGCCTCGCGGTGGTGGACCGCACCGTCGCCAGGCTCCACCCGACGCTCCTCCCCGCGCTCGAGGCCCGCGCGCCTCGCGCCATCGTCCAGGTGGTGGGCGGTGAGAGCGCCAAGAGCTTCGCGGCGCTGGAGAAGGTGCTCGCCGCGGGCCTGTCCCTGCCGCGCTCGGGCACGCTCGTCGCCGTGGGCGGCGGCACCGTGGGCGATGTCTCCACCGTGGCCGCGCACCTGCTCAAGCGCGGCGTGCGGCTGGTGCAGGTCCCCACCACGTTGCTCGCCGCCGTCGACAGCAGCCTCGGCGGCAAGGGCGCGGTGGACCTCACCGTGAAGGGCCGCGTGGTGAAGAACCCCGCCGGCGTCTTCCACTACGCCGACGAGTCGTGGATCTGCCCGGAGCTGTTCGCCTCACTGTCGCCCACGCAGGTGCGCGAGGGCTCGCTCGAGGCGTGGAAGATGGTCATCAGCCTGGATGCGGCCCTGTTCCGCCGCTACACGCGCACGCCCCCCACGCTGGAGAAGCTGGTCAAGCACGCGCGAGGGCTCAAGGAGAAGGTCTGCGCCCAGGACCCGTACGAGTTCCAGGGCCTGCGCCGGGTGCTCAACTTCGGCCACACCTTCGGCCACGTGCTGGAGAGCGTGTCCCACTTCAAGCTGTCGCACGGCGACGCGGTGGGGCTGGGCATCCTGCTGGCCCTGGACGTGGGCCGCCACCTGGGCGTCACCCCCGAGCCCATCGCCGCCCAGGCGGAGGCCGCGCTCGTCAACGGCCCCGGCGTCCTCGGCCGCGAGCGCGTGGCCCAGCTGCTTCGTCCCGCGTCGCTCAAGACCATCACCACCCTGCTCGACGCCGACAAGAAGGCCGGAGCCAAGGGCGAGCTGCGCATGGTGCTGCTGACGGCCATCGGCGCCACCGAGGTCCGCGACGTGGGCCCGCAGACGTGGCGCGCGCTGTGGCCCGCGTGGACGAAGGGGGTGCGCCCGTGAGCGCCAGCACCCATCGCATCGTGGTGGAGACCTCGGGCCTGAAGGCCTCGCCCCTCACGCCGCCCGTGTCCAAGTCGGACGCGCAGCGGGCGCTGGTGCTGGGCCACCTCACCGGCTCCTGGCCCCTGCCCTCCGTGCAGGCCGAGTCCGACGAGGACCTGCCCGCCGACGTGCGCGTGCTGCGTCGGGGCGTGGAGGCCCTGCGCCTTCCGGCCGGCCCGGTGCGCGACGTGGACTGCGCCGATGGTGGCGCTCCGTTCCGAATCCTCGCCACCCAGGTCGCGGTGACGCCCGGCGCGCGCGTGCGCCTCACCGGCACCCCTCGCCTGGGCGAGCGTCCCCACGGGCCGCTCTTCACGTCGCTGAAGGACGCGCTCGGCCCCGCGGGGCTCACCCTCACGGAAGGGCAGCCCTGGCCGGTGGAGATCGCCGCGCCCACGGACACGTCCTCCGTCGAGCCCGTGTTCCGTGTCCCCGGCTCGCAGAGCAGCCAGTACGCCTCCAGCCTCCTGCTGGGCTGCGCGGCGCTGTACCTGCGCGAGCGCCGCGCGTGGAGCGTGGACATCGAGGGCACGCTGACGAGCGCGGGCTACCTGGACCTCACGCTGACGTGGCTGGAGCGCTTCGGCTTCGAGCTGAAGAAGTCCGCCTCCCGCTACACCGTCTGCGGCCACACCCCGCCGCCGAGCGTCCCCACGCTCCCGGGCGACTGGTCCTCGCTGGGCTACCTGCTGCTCGTCGCCTGGAAGGCCGGCGGCAGCGTGGAGCGCGCGGACACGGCCAGCGCCCATCCAGACCAGGCCATCCTCCGGCTCATCGAGCAGGTGGGCTTGAGGACCGAGCCCGCGCCGGGGGCGCACGTCCTGAAGGTGACGGGACGGCCCACCGGCGGCCTGCGGGCTTCGGGCAAGGAGTGCCCGGACCTGTTGCCGACCCTGGCGGCGCTCGCCTGTGTGCTCCCCGCGCCCTCCACGCTCACGGATGTCGGAATCCTCCGACTGAAGGAGAGCGACCGGCTGGAAGGCATCCGGGACCTGGTGACGGCCTTCGGCGGCAAGGCGGAGTTGGAGGATGACACCCTCCTCGTGACGCCCCCGTCCACGCCTCCCGCCCGTTTCGAGATGGACAGCCGGGGTGACCACCGGCTCGCCATGACGGCCGCGACCCTGAGCGTGCTGTCCGGAGTGACCCTCGTCCTCACCGGCCCCGAGTGTGTCGAGAAGAGCTTTCCGGGCTTCTGGCGTCAGCTCACCCGCTCGGGCGTCCGCATTTCAGCGTCCCCGTAGGAAACATCAGTGTCTCCCTCACCGACTTATCGTTCTTTTTTGTTGAAAGCGATCTGCGCCCTGTGAAATCTCCGCCCATGCCCAAGGACACGCTGACGATCACCGACAATCGGACCGGCAAGACGTACGAGGTCCCGGTCGAGAACGGCTGTATTCGCACCAACGCCCTGCGCCAGATCAAAGTCGCGGACGACGACTTCGGCCTCATGGGCTACGACCCGGCGTTCCTCAACACCGCGAACTGTAAGAGCGCCATCACCTTCATCGACGGTGACAAGGGCATCCTGGAGTACCGCGGCTACCCCATCGAGCAGCTGGCCGAGAAGTCCAGCTATCTGGAGGTCGCCTACCTCCTGCTGAACGGTGAGCTCCCCACGCCGAAGGAGCTGGAGCAGTTCATCTACCTCGTCACGCACCACACCTACGTGCACGAGAACGTGAAGTCCTTCATGGATGGGTTCCGCTACGACGCGCACCCCATGTCCATGCTGGGCTCCACCGTGGCGGCGCTGTCCGGCTTCTACCCGGAGGCGAAGGACACGAAGGACGAGCGCAGCCGCCGCATCCAGATCACCCGGCTCATCGCCAAGATGCCGACGATCGCCGCGTTCTCCTACCGGAAGTCGAAGGGCCTGCCCTACATCTACCCGGACAACGACCTGTCCTACGTCGCCAACTTCCTGGCGATGGTGAAGCGCGTCGGAACGTCGACCTACAAGGTCCACCCGGTGCTGGAGCGCGCGCTGGACGTGCTCTTCATCCTGCACGCCGACCACGAGCAGAACTGCTCGACGACGTCCGTGCGCACGGTGGGCTCGTCGGAAGTGGACCCGTACTCGGCCGTGACGGCCGGCATCGGCGCCCTCTACGGCCCGCTGCACGGCGGCGCCAACGAGGCGGTGCTGCGCATGCTCCGCGAGATCGGCCACATCTCCAAGGTCCCGGACTTCATCAAGTCGGTGAAGAGCGGCGAGGGCGAGAAGAAGCTGATGGGCTTCGGCCACCGCGTCTACAAGTCCTACGATCCGCGCGCCAAGGTCATCAAGCGCGTGGCGGACGAGGTCTTCGACGTGACGGGCAAGAACCCGCTGCTGGAGCTGGCCGTGGAGCTGGAGCGCATCGCGCTGCAGGACGAGTACTTCGTCAAGCGCAAGCTCTACCCGAACGTCGACTTCTACTCCGGCCTCATCTACGAGGCGATGGGCTTCCAGGCGGAGATGTTCCCCGTCCTCTTCGCCATTCCCCGCACGGTGGGCTGGTGCGCGCAGTGGGAGGAGATGGTCCTGGACCCCGAGCAGAAGATCGCGCGTCCGCGTCAGGTCTACACGGGCCAGAAGCGCCGCGACTACGTCGACATGGACAAGCGCGCGGCGAAGTAGGCCGCTGCCGTCCTTGAGGTGAGGAGGGGCGAGGGACCGAAAGGCTCCCCGCCCCTTTCTCGTTGCGGGCCACCCCACCCCGCACCGCACGCGGCGTCAGCCCGTGTGGGCCGCGCCGAGCTCCGCGTAGAGCGACTCGATGAGCGCCGCGTGCTTCTGCTCCACGGCCTTGCGGCGGACCTTCAGGGTGGGCGTCAGATCACCCGCGTCCACGGAGAGCTCCTGCTCCAGCACCGCGAAGCGCTTGATGGTCTCGAAGCGGGACAGCTTCGGGTTGATGTCGCGGTCCAGCTTCTCCTGGAGCAGCTGGCGCAGGCGCGCGTCGCGGGCGAGCGTGCCCACGTCCTCGGGCCAGCCCTTCTCCTTCGCCAGGGCGCGCACCTTCTCCACGTCCAGCGCGAGCAGGGCCACCAGGTAGTTGCGCCGCTCGCCCACCACCACCGCGTGGCCCACCGCGGGCAGCGACTTGAGCAGCTCCTCGATGTTGCCCGGGGCCGTCTTCTTCCCGCCGGAGGTGACGATGATCTCCTTCTTGCGGCCGGTGATGTGCAGGTAGCCCTCGCCGTCCAGCTGCCCCACGTCCCCCGAGTGCAGCCACCCGCCCTCCAGCAGCTCGGCGGTGGCCTCCGGGTTCTTGTAGTATCCCATGCACACGTTGCCGCCCTTGACGAGGATCTCCCCGTCCTCGGCGATGCGCACCTCCACGCCGATCATGGCGCGCCCCACGGTGCCCAGGTGCGTGGCCTCCTGGGTGTTGACGGTGCCGGGGCCGGACACCTCCGTCATGCCCCACACCTCGTGGATGAAGATGTCGATGGAGGCGAAGAACTCCAGCACCTCCCGGGCGATGGGCGCCGCCGCGGTGGCGAAGAAGTCCACCCGCTCCATGCCGATGCGGGCCTTGAGCGGCTCGAACACCAGCCGCTGCGCCAGCTTGTACTGCGCGTCCAGCGTCACGGGGATGCGCTCGTGGCGCTGGGCCCGGGAGTGGTACTCGGAGGCCACGCCGCGCGCCCAGGACACGATGCGGCGCTTGAGCGGGGGCTGGGAGCGCAGGCCCTCGTCCGCCTTGGCCCGGAACTTCTCCCACACGCGGGGCACGCCGAAGAAGAACGTGGGGCGCACGTCCTTGAGGTTGCCCGGCATCGCCTCCACCGAGTCGGCGAAGTACACCTGGACGCCCAGCATCAGCGGGCTGTGCAGCGAGATGACCTGCTCGGCGATGTGCGACAGCGGCAGATACGAGAGGATGACGCCGTCCTGCTTGCCGAACTCCACCGCCATGATGAGCTGGCGCGACGTCCAGGCGAGGTTGTGGTGGCTGAGCATCACCCCCTTGGGGTGGCCCGTCGTCCCGGAGGTGTAGATGAGCGTACACAGCGCCTCCGGCTGGAGCGCGTTGACGCTGTCCCAGTAGGGCTTGTCGTCCACGCCCGTGCCGCGCGCCAGCACCTCCGAGTAGCGCCACACGCCCTCGGGCCGGGGCCCCTCCGGCACGTCCAGGGCGATGATGTGGCGCAGCTTGGGCAGCCGGGCCTTGAGCGCCAGGCCCGTGGCCAGGTGCTTCTCGTTCTCCACGACGAGGACGGTGGCCTCACAGTGGCCCAGGATGTACTCGAGCTGCTCGAGCGCGCTGGTGGTGTACAGGCCCACCGGCACCCCGCCCATGGCCATGGCGGCCAGGTCCGCGACGTGCCACTCCTCGCGGTTGAAGCTGATGATGCCCAGCGGCTGGCCCGCGCCGTAGCCCAGGCTCCTCAGGCCCAGGGCGAAGGCCTTGACCTTCTGGGCGTACTCGAACCAGGAGGTGGGGACATAGGCGCGTCCTCGACGCGTCCAGAGGGCCGGCCGATGCTCATGCTGCGCGGCCCGGTCATGGAGGGCATGCACCATCGTCTTCGGGAGGTCCATCCGGCGAACGCTAGCGGATGTAGGGCCCTCATCACCACGCTCCCTTTTCGCGGACGTTGACAGCTGGTTGGAGGGCTTTGTATGCCGCGCCCGACCATGAGCATCGACTTCACCTGCCAGAAGTGCGAGGCAAGCTTCGAGCTTGACGTTCAAGACCTCATCGAGGGGACGGAGAAGATCGTCTGTCCCCACTGCGACGCGAAGGCGCCCGCGAATCTCACGGAGGACTTCGTCGCCGCGCTCTCGGAGATGCGCGCGCAGATCGCCGTGCTCGACAAGAAGTTCGCCGTCTCCATGACGCTGGAGTCGGAGGACGTCGCGGACACCCTCGACGACGAGGATGAAGACGAGGACGAGGACTCCGAGGACGAGGACGACGACCTCGACGAGGATGAGGACGAGGACGTCGACGACGAAGAGGACTACGACGACGAGGACGAGGACGACGAGCGCCGCTGACGTTCGCTCCCTTGCCCTCCGGGCGGCCGGTTCGTGCCGCCCAGGGCAACCGGGCGGAAGCCGTACCCTCCCGACAGGGGTGCGGGTGCGTAGCTTCAGGGTGTGAGAACACCCAACCGCGCCACTTTCTTCTTCGCCCCCCTCTCGGCGCTGTTGCTGGCGCTGGGGGGGACGTTGCTGCTCCCCGCCTTCACGGCGCCCGGTGCCGTCGCCGCCACCCTGCCTGGCGACACCGGTCAACCCTGCATCACCGAGCACGGGGGCGACCCCAAGGCCTGCTCGGAGCTGGTCGAACTGGAAGTCCAGGACGTCGTGCCGCTGATGGAGGCCCAGACGCACGCGGTGGTGCTCACCACCAAGGACCGCCAGGTGGTGCTGCCCGTCTTCGTGGACGAGGCCTCCGCCGTCTCCATCGCCTTCCGCCTGGCCAAGCGCGAGCCGCCGCAGCCGCTGGCCCAGGACCTCCTGGACCACGTCGTGGACGAGCTGGGCGGCAAGGTGACGGAGGTCCGCATCGACGACCTGCGCGACAACGTCTACTCGGGCCGCGTCTTCCTGGAGCAGGGCGCCAAGAAGCTGACGCTGGAGGCCCGGCCCTCGGACTCCATCGCCATGGCGCTCACCAGCCATGCGCGCATCCGCGTCACGCGCAAGGTGCTCACGCTGGCGGGCATCAGCCGCGAGGAGATCGAGTCCCTCCAGGAGGGCGGCCCCGGCGTGGGCGGCAGCGGCCCGGGAGGCCTCATGGACGAGCCCGCCCCGCTGCCGCCTCCCGGCATGCCCGCCCCGGGCAGCGCGCCTCCCATCGACATGGACGCGGAGATGCTGCCGCCGGGCCACCCGCCGCTGGGCGGCCCCAAGGGCACGGGGAAGACCATCGAGCTGTGACGCGCCCCGTTGGACACGAGAAAGCCCGGCCCCCCTCCCAGGGTAGCCGGGCTTTCTTGCTGAAGCTCGGTACTTGGAAGCGAAGAGTTAGTCTCCCGAGCGCGAAGCTGTCAAGCCACGCACCCGGGCGCCTAGGATGCGCGCACCTATGCGCAAGGCGAAGATCATCTGCACCCTGGGACCGGCAACGAGCTCGCTGGAGGCCATCGAGGGCCTCATCCGCGCGGGCATGAACGTGGCCCGGCTGAACTTCTCGCACGGCACGCATGACGAGCACCGCCACCGGGTGTCCCTCATCCGCAAGGCCGCCCAGCGGCTGAAGCTGCCGGTGGCCATCCTCCAGGACATCCAGGGGCCGAAGATCCGCCTGGGAAAGTTCGAGGGTGGACAGCTCGTGGTGAAGCCGGGTCAGCGCGTCACGGTGACGACCCGGGCCGTGGTGGGCCAGGGCTCCATCATCCCCACCCCCATCAAGTCGCTGGTGAAGGACGTGGCGGCCAAGGACGCCATCCTGCTGGACGACGGCCGCGTGCGCCTGCGGGTGCGCAAGGTGTCCGGCCAGGACGTGCTGTGCGAGGTGGAGGTGGGCGGCCTGCTCAAGGACCACAAGGGGTTGAACCTGCCCGGCTCGCCCATGTCCGTGCCCACGATCACCGCCAAGGACGAGGCGGACCTCGCCTTCGGTCAGGACGTGGGCGTGGACTACGTGGCGCTGTCCTTCGTGCGCACCGCCGAGGACATCCACAAGGCCCGCAAGCACGTGGCGAAGAACAAGACGCCGCTCATCGCCAAGATTGAGAAGCCCCAGGCCGTGGAGCAGCTGGACGCCATCGCCCGCGCCGCGGACGGCATCATGGTGGCGCGTGGAGACCTGGGCGTGGAGATGCCCCTGGAGCAGCTGCCCGCCATCCAGAAGCACATGGTGAAGGTGGTCAACCAGATGGGCGGCCTGGTCATCGTCGCCACGGAGATGCTGGAGAGCATGGTGGCCAACCCGCGCCCCACGCGCGCGGAGGTGTCCGACGTGGCCAACGCCATCCTTGACGGCGCGGACGCGGTGATGCTGTCGGGCGAGACGGCCGCCGGGCGCTACCCCACGGAGGCCGCGGCCACCATGGCCCGCATCGTCGAGGAGACCGAGCGCGGCGTGACGCGCCACCAGCACCACTCCCCCTTCGAGCGCTCCGAGGATCTGGGCACGGGCGTGGCGGCGGCGGCGGTGGCGGCGGCCGGTCAGCTCGGCATCCAGACGATTGTCGCGTACACGGAGAGCGGCCACACCGCGCGCCTCATCTCCGAGTTCCGCCCCAACGCGCGCATCATCGCGCTCACGCCGAGCGAGACCACCGTCAACCGGATGTCGCTGTACTGGGGCGTGACGGGGCTGCAGGTGCGCCGGGTGCGATCCACCGACGCGATGCTGGGCCAGGTGCGCAAGCTGTGCCTGCGCGAGGGCATCTGCGAGGAGGGCGCGCCCGTCGTCGTGGTGGCGGGCGTGCCGCTGAACGTCCCCGGCAACACCAATCTGATGAGCATCCACCGCGTGTGAGCGCGGTGGACGCGCGTCGTCAGAGCACCTTCTGCTCGAAGTCGTAGATCTTCTCGACGGACAGCTGGCGGTAGCGGTCCATGTTGAGGGCGCGGCGGGCGCACTCCCAGACGAGCTCGTTGGGGGTGCGCTGCGGCTCCTTCTTCTTGCGGCGTTTGACCTCGGCCTTGATGGACTTCAGCGCCACGCGCGGGTGGTAGCAGAACGCGGCGGAGAACAGCAGGTGCCCGCCGAAGGGGATGAGCCGGGCCTCCAGGATGTCGCCCGTCTCCAGCCCCGCGATGTGGCGGCGCTCCGTCACGTCGAAGTCCTTGCCCGAGTACAGCTCGCGCAGCCGCACCAGGCCCTTGGCCAGCTTGCGGACCTCGAAGAGCCCGTGGACCGTCTCGGTGAAGCTGCGGAAGGCGTTGGCCTCCTCGGGCGGGGAGTTGGCCAGCCGCTGCTCGTAGAACTCCGCGGCCGGCGTCTTGCCGGTGAGCGGCGAGACGCGGTCGTAGAGGTAGAAGTCGAGGAACGATGCCATGCGCAGCTCGAAGAGCTTGTCGTCCTCGAAGACCTCGCCCGTCAGGCGGAAGTACTCCGCCTTGGCCGCGAGGAGGTCCTCCTTCCGGGACTCCGCGCTGCCGAAGGCGATGAGCTGGTCCAGGTACGGCTGGTAGGAGAGCGGTGACAGCGGGGAGTCCATATTGGGTGGTAGATCCTACCCCGCCATCAGCTTCGCGAAGCGGCCGAAGAGATAGCGTGCGTCGTGGGGGCCCGGAGAGGCCTCGGGGTGGTACTGCACGCTGAAGGCCCGCGCGTCCGGGACGGCCAGGCCCTCCACCGTGCCATCGTTCAGGTTGATGTGCGTCACCACGGCCTTGCCCTTGAGGCTGGCGTCGTCCACGGCGAACCCGTGGTTCTGCGCGGTGATCTCCACCTTGCCCGTCGTCAGGTCCTTCACGGGCTGGTTGCCGCCGCGGTGGCCGAACTTCATCTTGTAGGTCCGGCCGCCCAGCGCCAGGGCCATGATCTGATGCCCCAGGCAGATGCCGAACACCGGCACCTTGCCCAGCAGCGCCGCCACCGTGCGGTCCGCGCCCTTCACCGCCGCCGGGTCTCCGGGGCCGTTGGCCAGGAAGACGCCGTGGGGCTTGCGGGCCAGCACCTCGTCCGCCGTGGTGTGGGACGGCACCACCGTCACGCGGCAGCCCACGTCGACCAGGAAGTGCAGCATCGACTTCTTCAGGCCGTAGTCGTACGCGACGACGTCGAAGCGCGGCTCGCCCTGGGGGTGGGCCTCGCCGATGCCGGTGAAGACGTCCGGCGAGGGCGCGGTGAAGGTGTACGGCGTCTTGGTGGACACGCCGGTGGCCAGGTCCAGGCCCTCCATGCCGTGCGCCGTGCGGGCGCGCTCGGCCAGGGCGTTCGGGGACAGGCCCTCGCTGGAGATGACGCCCATCTGCGCGCCGTGGGTGCGCAGGTGGCGGACCAGGCGGCGGGTGTCCAGGCCCTCGATGCCGGCGACACCGTGGCGCTTCAGGTACGCGTCCAGCGACTCCTTCGAGCGCCAGTTGGAGGGCTGGCTGGCGAGGGCGCGCACCACCATGCCCACCGCGTGCGGCTTGCCCGCCTCCTCGTCCTCCGGCGTCGTGCCGACGTTGCCCATCTCCGGGTAGGACATGGTGACGATCTGCCCGACGTACGAGGGGTCCGTGAGGATCTCCTGGTAGCCGTACATGGACGTGTTGAAGACCACCTCACCCACCGTCTCGCCGACCGCGCCGAAAGCGCGGCCCTCGAAGGTGGTGCCATCCGCCAGGGCGAGCACTGCCCGCTTCGTCATCACCGCGACTCCTTCACCTGACCGTCGGCGTACACCTTCCGGCCAGAAACCCAGGTCTGCACCACGCGTCCCTTCTGCTTACGGCCATGGAAGGGGGTATTCCGGCTGCGGGAATAGAACCGGTGGGCATCCACCGTCCACTCCTCCGAGGGGTCCACCACGGTGATGTCCGCCGGAGCCCCGGGGGCCAGGTGGCCGCCCGGCAGGCCGAACGCCTTCGCCGGGCCATGCGAGAGCAGCTCCACTGCCCGCTTCGCGTCCAGCCGCCCCGCGTGCACCAGCTCCATCGTCAGCCCGAGGGCCGTCTCCAGCCCCACGATTCCGTTGATGCCCTTCTCGAACTCCACCTGCTTGTCCAGCACGCCGTGGGGCGCGTGGTCCGTGGCGATGGCGTCGATGGTGCCGTCGACGATGGCCTCGCGCAGCGCCTCCACGTCCCGGTCCGCGCGCAGGGGCGGCGCCATCTTGGCGTGCGTGTCGTAGTCCCCCACCGCCCGGTCATCCAGGATGAGGTGGTGCGGCGTCACCTCGGCCGTCACGAACAGGCCCCGGCGCTTGGCCTCGCGGATGAGGCGCACGCTGCCCTCGCAGGACACGTGGGCGATGTGCAGCCGGCCCTTCGTCTCCTCGAGCAGCACCAGGTCGCGCGCCACCATGGCCACCTCGGCGGACGCGGGGATGCCGCGCAGGCCCAGCCGCGTGGACGTGGGCCCCTCGTGCATGGCGCCACCGGCGGACAGCGTGAGGTCCTCCTCGTGCACCATCACCGGCACGCCGAACTGCGTGGCGTACTGGAGCGCGCGGCGCATCAGGGCCGCGTTCATCACCGGCCGGCCGTCGTCCGTGATCGCGACGCAGCCGGAGGAGATGAGCTCGCCCGTCTCCGCCAGCTCCTCGCCCTTGAGGCCCTTGGTGATGGCCCCCGCGGGGTACACGTGGCACAGGTTGGCGGCGCGGGCGCGCGACAGCACCAGCTCCGTGACGAGCCCGCTGTCGTTGACCACCTTGGTGTTGGGCATGGCCACCACGGCGGTGAAGCCTCCGGCCACGGCGGCGCGGCAGCCGGTGAGCACCGTCTCCTTGCCCTCCTCGCCCGGCTCGCGCAGGTGCACGTGCAGGTCGATGAAGCCCGGCAGCACCCACTTGCCGTCGGCGTCCACCACCTCGGCGCCGGCGGGCGCGGACAGCGGCGCGTCGGAGACCTGGGCCACCTTGCCGTCCTGCACCAGGACGTCGCGCACGCCGTCCACGCCGTTGCGCGGGTCGATGACGCGGCCTCTGCGGAAAAGCACCGTGGCACTCATGACGTGCAGACCTCGAGGATGGCCCGCCGCACGGCGACGCCGTTGGACACCTGCTCCAGGATGACGCTGCGCGCTCCGTCCGCCACCGAGGGCGCCAGCTCCAGCCCCCGGTTGATGGGGCCCGGGTGCATCACCAGCGCGCCCGCCTTCATCCGCTCCTCGCGCGCGGCGGTGAGCCCGAACAGCCGCGAGTACTCCTTCGTGGAGGGCAGGAACGCCTCGCCCATCCGCTCCAGTTGCAGCCGCAGGCACATCACCGCGTCCGCCTGCGGCAGCGCGGCGTCCAGGTTGTGCGTCACCTCCGCGCCCAGTTCCTCCAGCCCCGGCGGCATCAGCGTGGGCGGGCCGCAGAACACCACGCGCGCCCCCAGCGCCTTCAGGCACCAGAGGTTGGAGCGGGCCACGCGGCTGTGGAGGATGTCGCCGACGATGAGCACCGTGCGGCCGTCCAGGCCGCCCCAGCGCTGGCGCAGGGTGAAGGCGTCCAGCAGCGCCTGGGAGGGGTGCTCGTGGGTGCCGTCGCCCGCGTTGATGACGGCGCAGCGCACGTGCCTGGCGACGAGGTGCGGCGCGCCCGAGGAGCGGTGCCGCATGACGATGGCCACCGGCCCCGTCGCCTCGATGTTCCGGGCGGTGTCCAGCAGCGTCTCGCCCTTGGAGGTGGACGAGCCGGAGGGGCTCCAGTTGAGCACGCCCGCTCCCAGGCCGCGGGCGGCCATGTGGAACGAGGTGCGAGTGCGCGTCGAGTCCTCGAAGAAGAGGTTGGCGACGACCTTGCCGCGCAGGGTGTGGGTGGCATCCGGGCCACCGGGCAGGTGCGCACGCGCCCTGTCGAGCACCGCTTCGAGCTCGTCCCGGCGCCAGCCTTCGATTCCAAGGAGGTGTCTCATGGCCGGGGCCGCCGCGTACCCCGGGCCGTGCGGCGCGTCAAGCACCGTCCGAGGGACGGCGGGTCGCTCGCCCCCCCGGTGTGGTTCAGCGCACGGGCTCGAAGAAGCGGTCCACCCGCAGACCGGTGCCGCCGAACAGTCCGTGCAACAGACCGCCGTGGCTCACCGACAGCCACATCACCAGCGCCTTGCCCTTGATGTGGCCATACGGGACGTAGGCCGGCTCGCCGTAGCCCCCGGGCCTGCCGAGCCCATGGCGGCTGTCCGCGCTGTTGTCCCGGTTGTCCCCCAGGACGAAGACATGGCCCTCGGGGACGACGTAGGGCCCCTCGTGGCGAGGCGTCCGCGTGGGCGTCTGGAGCACCGCGTGGGACACACCACCCAGGTCCTCCCGGTAGAGCGCCTCCTTCCGCTCGAACCACGTCCCCTCCGCGAGGTCGTGCACGACGAACTCCGGGTCCTCGAGCTGGCGGGCCTGCGGCTGGCCGTTGATGTGCACCACGCCGTCGAACAGCTCCACCGTGTCCCCCGGCACGGCCACCACGCGCTTGATGTAGTCGGCAGACGTGTCGACCGGGTTGTTGAACACGATGACATCCCCGCGGGCCGGGGGACGCAGGATGACGAACGGAACCACGTTGGCGAACGGCACGCGCACGCCGTAGATGAACTTGTTGATGAGGACGAAGTCGCCGATGTGCAGCGTGGGCAGCATGGAGCCGGACGGAATCCGATAGGGCTCCACGCAGGCGGTGCGGAACACCAGGGCGATGAGCAGGAACTTCGCCACGCCGCCGAAGAGCTCCACGGTGGACTCCTTGCGGAAGGCGCCCAGGTGCCGCTCCGTGAGGGCCGACAGGAGCTTCACCTCGCCGTGCAGCACGTCCGCGTCCCCGCGCACCGAGGCTGACTCCACCTTCAGCGCCTGCTCGGGGAAGAGCTCGCCCGTCCCCGCCGCCAATGCCTGCTTCGCCTGCGCCCGGGACAGCGCCCGCTCGCTCTCGTCGAGCTGCTCACGTGCCGCGCGGCGGGCCTGGAACCAGGTGGACTGGACGCCACGCCGGACCCAGAGGACGACGTAGTACGCCACCATGAGCAGCCCCAGCCCCTTCATCAGCGGCTGCGCCCAGCTCGCCGCCGAGGGCACGTACGCAATCAGCGTCATGTACGGGAACAGCGCCGCGGCGAGGATGAGCACCGGGGCCCACAGGCTGGCGAGCCGCTCTCGCCACCGGAGCCGCTGGTAGGCCTGCCGTTGCGCGACGGTGCGCCGGGCCGCCATCTGGGAGGGCAACGACACCACGGACACGGCGGAGGGACGCGAGGAGCTCATGGTCGACCGCTCCCCTCTACGAACCACGAGGGGCAGCGATTGCCAGGGAACTCCCGTCAGCCCGGGACGGGCGACGTCAGCGCACGGGCTCGAAGAAGCGGTCCAGCCGCAGGCCGGTGCCACCGAACAGCCCGTGGAACAGGCCGTGGTAGCCCAGGGACAGCCACACCACCATGGCCTTGCCCTTGATGTGGCCGTACGGCACGAACTCCGTGCGGCCGTAGCCGGTGACGCCCAGGCCGTGGCGGCTGTCGGAGCTGTTGTCCCGGTTGTCACCCATCACGAAGACGTGGCCCTCGGGGACGACATAGGGGCCCTCGTGGCGGGGCATGCGCGTGGGCGTCTGGAGCACGCTGTGCGGCACGCCGCTCAGGTTCTCCTGGTAGAGCGCCTCCTGCTGGTCGTACCACTGGCCGCTGTCGGTGATGTTGTGGACGATGTACTCGCCGTCCACCAGCTGGCGCGCCTGCGGCTGGCCGTTGATGTGGACCACGCCGTCGTACATCTCCACCGTGTCGCCCGGCACGCCCACCACACGCTTGATGTAGTCGGTGGCCTCGTTGACGGGGTTGTTGAACACGATGACGTCGCCGCGCGCGGGGGGCCGGACGATGACGAACGGCACCACGTTGGCGAACGGCACACGCACGCCGTAGATGAACTTGTTGATGAAGACCTGGTCGCCGATCTGCAGCGTGGGCAGCATGGAGCCGGACGGAATCCGGTAGGGCTCCACGATGAAGGTGCGGAACACCAGCGCCACCAGCAGCATCTTCACGAAGCCGCCCACGAAGTCCGCCGCCGACTCCTTGCGGAACGCCCCCAGGTGCTGCGTGGTCAGCGCCTCCAGCGCCTTCACCTCGCGCACCAGCGCGTCCGAGTCACCCGCCGCCGACGCGCCCTCCACCTTCAGCGCCTGCTCGGCGATCTGCTCCGCCACCGCCGGGGAGACCTTCTCCCGCACGCCCGGCTTCTGGAGGATGCGCTCGTTCTCCGAGATGAGCTCGTGCGCCTCGTGCCGCAGGCGCCGCAGCTGCTTCTCCTTGGGCGACACGTTGCGCCACACGAGCAGCGCCGCGAAGTACGCCACCATCAACAGCCCCAGCCCCTTCATCGCCGGCTGCGCCCACGAGGCCGCCGTGGGCACGTACTCGATGAGCACCGTGTACGGGAACAGGACGATGGCGATGATGCACAGCGGGGCCCACAGACTGGTGAGCATCTCCCGCCACACCAGCGTGCGCCGGGCGCGCACCTGTTCAGGGGTGCGCCGGGCCGCCATCACGGACGCCAGCTTCGCGGGAGGGGTGGCCGAAGGACTGGCGGCGTTCATGGGCTACTGCTCCGTCTTCAGGACCGCGAGGAAGGCCTCCTGCGGAATCTCCACCGTGCCCACCTGCTTCATGCGCTTCTTGCCCTCCTTCTGCTTCTCAAGGAGCTTGCGCTTGCGGCTGATGTCGCCGCCATAGCACTTGGCGAGCACGTTCTTGCGCATGGCGGAGATGGTCTCGCGCGAGATGATCTTCGCGCCGATGGCCGCCTGGATGGCCACCTCGTACATCTGCTTCGGGATGACCTCCTTGAGCTTCTGGCACACCTCGCGGCCGCGCAGGTACGCGCGCTCGCGGTGCACGATGACGCTCAGCGCGTCCACCGGGTCCCCGTTGATGAGGATGTCCAGGCGCGCCAGGTCCGCCTCCTCGTAGCCCGTCAGCTCGTAGTCCAGGCTCGCGTAGCCGCGCGACACGCTCTTGAGCTTGTCGAAGAAGTCGAAGACCACCTCCGCCATCGGCATCTCGTACGTCACCTGCACGCGCTGACCGCTGCTGCCCAGGTACTTCATGTCCTTCTGCACGCCGCGGCGCTCCTGGCACAGCTTCAGGATGGCGCCCAGGTGATCATTCGGGACGTGGATGTGACAGGTGAGGATGGGCTCCTCGAACTTCTCGATGCTCTGCACCGGCGGCAGCTTCGCGGGGTTGTCCACGAGCAGGACGTCCCCCTTGCTGGTGGTGATGCGGTACACCACGCTGGGCGCCGTGGTGATGAGGTCCAGGTTGTACTCGCGCTCCAGGCGCTCCTGGACGATCTCCATGTGGAGCAGGCCCAGGTAGCCGCAGCGGAAGCCGAAGCCGAGCGCCGTGGAGGACTCGGGCTCGTACGTGAAGGCGGAGTCGTTGAGCTTCAGCTTCGCCAGCGCGTCGCGCAGGTTCTCGTACTGGTCCGAGTCCACCGGGAAGATGCCGGAGAACACCATCGGCTTGACTTCCTGGAAGCCGGGGAACGGCGCGTCCGTGGGACGGGCCTCCTCCGTGACGGTGTCACCGACCTTGGCGTCCTGGAGCTCCTTGATGTTGGCCACCAGCACGCCCACCTCGCCGGCCATCAGCTGCTGCACCGGACGGGAGAACGGGCTGAAGACCCCCAGCTCCTGGACCTCGAAGACCTTGTTGTTGCTCCACAGCTTGATCTTCTGCTTGAGCTTCAGCGTGCCCTCGAGCACGCGCACCAGCGTCACCACGCCCCGGTAGTTGTCGTACCAGGAGTCGAACACGAGCGCCTTGAGGGGCGCGTCCGGCATGCCCGTCGGCGGGGGCACGCGGGCCACCACGGACTCGAGGATCTCGTGGATGCCGATGCCCTCCTTCGCGGACGCGGGCACGGCCACCGACGCGTCGATGCCGATGACGTCTTCAATCTCGGCGCGCGTGCGGTCCACGTCGGCGCTGGGCAGGTCGATCTTGTTGATGACCGGGATGATCTCCAGGTCGTGATCCAACGCCATGTAGACGTTGGCGAGCGTCTGCGCCTCCACGCCCTGCGACGCGTCCACCACCAGCAGCGCGCCCTCGCACGCGGCCAGGCTGCGGCTCACCTCGTAGGCGAAGTCGACGTGCCCCGGCGTGTCGATGAGGTTCAGGACGTACTGCTTGCCGTCCTTCGCCGTGTAGTTCATCCGCACGGACTGGGCCTTGATGGTGATGCCCCGTTCGCGCTCGATGTCCATGTTGTCGAGGAACTGGGCCTGCGCCTCGCGCTTGCTCAGCGTCCCCGTCTTGTCGAGGAGGCGGTCGGCCAGCGTCGACTTCCCATGGTCGATATGGGCGATGATGCAGAAGTTGCGGATGTGCGCGTTTTCAGCCGGCATGTTCGGGGCGCTCGTCGAAAGAAGCGGGCGTGAGTAACATCGAACCGCGCGAAAATCTACGCGCGAACGACTGCCCGACGAGCAACCCGTCAGGGGCGCTCGATTGTTCCCCAAGCATCATGCCGCCCGAGGCACGCCCCAGGCCATGACAGGACGCCGGGAGGCGCCCCGAGGGCCCCACCCGGACTCCCCTGCCCTGCGACCCGGCGGGCTTCAGCCGTGGGCGCGGCCGGGCTCGGCCTTCTCGCGGAAGTACGCCACCGTGCGGCGGGCGCCCTCGCGCAGGTCCACGGTGGGCTCCCAGCCCAGGACCTTCTTCGCGAGCGAGTTGTCGATACACGAGCGCAGCTGCTCACCCGGCTTGCCCGGGGCGTGGGCCGCGGGCGCGGACGAGCCGGCCGCCTCGGCCAGCAGACCATAGAGGCGGTTGATGTCCGTCTCCACGCCGGTGCCGATGTTGATGGCGCCCACGTAGTCCTTCTCGAAGGCCAGCCGGTTGGCGCGGGCCACGTCGGGACCGAAGACGAAGTCACGCGTCTGCTTGCCCTCGCCGAAGATGGTGCAGCCCTGCCCGGACAAGAGGCGCTGGCAGAAGATGGCCACCACGCCCGCCTCGCCGTGCGGATTCTGGCGCGGGCCGTAGACGTTCGCGTACCGGAGGGCGACGTACGGCAGGCCGTACTGGGCCTTGTAGTAGCCCAGGTACAGCTCACCGGCCGCCTTGGAGACGCCATAGGGCGACACCGGCCGCGTGGCGTGGGACTCCGGCGCGGGGAACACGTCCTGCTCGCCGTAGATGGCGCCGCCCGTGGAGCTGAAGATGACCTTCTTGACGCCGGAGACGCGCGCGGCCTCCAGGAGGTTGAGCATGCCCCGGATGTTCACGTCCGCGTCGAAGCCCGGGTCATCCACGCTGCGCCGCACGTCCATCTGCGCGGCCAGGTGACAGAGGACGTCCGGCTTCTCCGCCTTGATGAGCTCCGAGGCCTCCCGGCTGCGGATGTCATGCACCGCCAGCCGGACGCGAGGGTCCAGGTTCTCCTTCCGGCCGCCGGACAGGTCATCCAGGGCGATGACCTCATGCCCACCCCGGAGGAACTCGTCACACACGTGCGAGCCAATGAAGCCCGCGCCACCCGTCACCAGGACTTTCACGCTATCGCTCTCCCCGCCATCCGGCCGTGGCCGGACCCGTCTTCACATCCAGGATCACTCGCGGCGGCAACCTATGCCGGGGAGCGTCGCACGGCAACCTCGCGGAAGTACGCGATGGTCTCTCGCAAACCCTCTTCCAGCGGCACCTTGGGCTCCCAGTTCAGGATCGTGCGGGCCCGGGTGATGTCTGGCTGACGCTGCTTGGGGTCGTCCTTGGGCAGGGGCTTCTCGATGATCTTCCCGCCCCCGCCCGCCGCCGTGCGCACGGCCTCCGCGAACTGGCGGATGGTCATCTCCCGGGGGTTGCCGATGTTGACCGGGTTGGGCTCGTCCGACAGCGCCAGCCGCACCAGCCCGTCCACCAGGTCCTTCACGTAACAGAACGAGCGCGTCTGGCTGCCGTCACCGAACACCGTGAAGTCCTCGCCCTGCAGCGCCTGGCCCACGAAGGCCGGCACCACGCGGCCGTCGTTGAGGCGCATGCGCGGGCCGTAGGTGTTGAAGATGCGCACGATGCGCACCTGCACGCCCTTGCGCCCGTAGGCCGCGGTGATCGCCTCCGAGTAGCGCTTGGCCTCGTCGTACACCGAGCGCGGACCGATGGGATTGACGTTGCCCCAGTAGTCCTCGCGCTGCGGGTGCACCAACGGGTCTCCATACACCTCGGAGGTGGAGGCCATCAGGAAGACGGCGTGGTGCTTCTCCGCCAGCTTCAGCCCGTTCTCCGTGCCGATGGAGCCCACGCGCAAGGTCTCCAGCGGGAGGTTCGCGTAGTCGATGGGCGAGGCGGGCGAGGCCAGGTTCAACACGTAGTCGAGCGGCCCCTCCACGGGGATGCCCTCGGTGATGTCCGCCTTCACGTACGAGAAGCCCGGGCGCCCCTTCAGCGTGCGCAGGTTCTCCTCATTGCCCGTGATCAGGTTGTCCACCGCCGTCACCGCGGCCGCGCCGTCATCCAGCAGGCGCTCACACAGGTGCGAGCCAACGAAGCCCGCGCCCCCCAGGACCACCACTCGCTTCCCCTGCATGCTCTTCACGTGCCGCCTCTTTCTTCTCTCAAATCTCGTCGAAGGTCGCCTGCCCCGGCAGCTGCGCCTTGTACTTCTCCAGGACCAGGTCGATGCCCTGGCGGATGTACTCGGCCACGGGCACCTTGGTCTTCTGGTTCAGCGCCTTGAGGAGCTCGTTCTGCTCCGGGGTAATGTAGATGGTGGTGCTGACTTTCTTTCGGGCCATGGCGATATGTGAAAATATATGGAATGACGTGGCGCGCGGAAGCATCTCGTGCACATGTCCTGGCCCAGACGCCCCATCGTCGCGGGAGCCCCGGATGACAGTCGGCAAGCGCTGGATTTTCCTCGGATTCGTCACCACGGGCCTGCTCGCGGGCTGCGCCGGGAACAAGGCCTCCGGGCCCAGCCAGGGCGCCTCGGGTCAATCCTCACCCACCACCACGGGCGAGTCCGTGCAGCCCGAGCGGGCGCGGGGCGAGCACGTCACGGCGCAGGATGTGAATGGCGACGGCAGGCCCGACGTGTGGACGTACACGGTGGACGTGGAGGGCTCGGACACGCTGCGCAAGGTGCGCCAGGAGCTGGACCTGAACTGGGACGGCCGCGTGGACCTGACGCGCTACTTCGACGAGTCCGGCGCGCTGATGCGCGAGGTGATGGACCTGGACTACGACGGCAAGGTGGACGCCACCTACTTCTACGAGAAGGGGGCCAACACGCGCCGCGAGCGGGACTTCGACGGGGACGGCAAGCCCGACAGCGTCACGTACTACGAGCGCGGCGTGCTGGTGCGCAAGGAGCGCGACACCAACGGCGACGGCCGCGTGGACTACTGGGAGTACTGGGAGAAGGGCCAGGTGGACCGCATCGGCGAGGACCTGGACGGCGACGGCACCGTCGACAAGTGGACCCGCAATCCCAACAACGCGGCCAGCGACTGAGGGCGCCGGGCCGCGTCCACCTTCCGGGTACGGCGAGGACGGCTACGGCTTGCTGGTGCCGGTGCGACCGTAGGAGTCCTCCAGCCGGACGACGTCATCCAGCTCGGGGGTGCTCACCTCGAGGATGTCGCAGTCGGTGAGGGCCACCATGCGGTGCTTGGTGAGCGGCTTGATGTGGTAGCTCTCGCCCGGGTTCATCTCCTTCTCGATGAGCCCTTGTCCCTCGTCGACGACGAAGAGCAGCTTGCCGCTCTGGACGTGGATCGTCTCGTCCTTCTGGTTGTGGTACTGCAGGCTGAGCTTGTGGCCCTGCTTCACGTGCAGCAGCTTGCCCACATAGCGCTCGGTGTGGGCCCAGATGAGCTCGTGGCCCCAGGGCTTCTCCACCCGCCTCGTCGTCGTCATGGTGCTTCCTGTCTTCCTCGGCCGCTCTTCAGTTCGTGCCGGCCACGAACGCGTCGAGCTGCGTCTCTCGCTTGAAGTCTGACAGATACCGGGTGGCAGCGTCCTTCGAGGCGAAGGTGCCCATGCGCACGCGATACCAGGTGCCCTTGCCGGCCACCTCCGCGGTGACGATATACGGGGCATAGCCGCGGTCGCGCAACCGACCCATGAACCGCTCGGCCTCCTGCTTGTCCTGGAACGCCGAGAGCTGGAGCGTGAACGCCCCACCCTTCACCGCGGGGTCCGGCAGCTGCGCGGCCCGGGCGATGGCCTCCTTCAGTCCGCCACCCTCCTTCTGCGTGGTGCGCGTGGGGACGGCCGCCACCTCCACCTTGCCGGACACCACCGCGGGCTTCACCGCGAGGGCCGCGGGCTTCTCGGCGGCGGGGGCGGGCTTCTCCACCGGCTTCTCGGCGGCCACGGGCTTGGGCGCCTCGGCGACGGCCTTGGGCTCCTCGGCCGGCTCCTCCGGGGGCAGCTCACCGGTGTCCGGGTCCGGCGTCGGGGCGAGCGCGGCGGTCTTCACCGGCTCGGCGGGCTTCGCCACGGGCTTCTCGGCGACGACGGGCGCCTTGGGGGCGGGCTTGGGCGCGGCAGGCGCGATGGGCTCCGCGCTGGCCTTGCGCGTCAGCTCGTCCTGGAACGTCAGCTGCGGCTCCTTGCGCACCGCCTGCAGCGCCTGGGCGTTGGCGTCCAGGGCGGAGAGCAGGTCCGGGGCGCTGGCCGTCTGGGCATCGCCCGCGAGCTTCTTGCCCACGACGACGCCCAGCACGAAGACGGCGCCGAGCACCACGATGCCGGCGATCAACAGGCTGACAATCTGCCGGTTGTCCAGAGAGACATCGAACTTCTCTTTCATCCGGTGGGCATCACGCATGACTCAGGAATCCTCGCGCGCGGACAGAGCGGGCCACACGAGTCCGTGTTGCGGCCTGTAGCGTCGGCGTCGAGGGAAGGTACGCCCCACCTCCCACACGGTCAAATTCACGGAAAGCCGCGCGCCCGCGCCCCCGCTACGGTGCGAGCGACGTCGACGCGAGCGGCTGCGTGGCGAGCACCGCCGGGGGCAGCACGGAGCCCACGGGCTCCTGTCGGGGCGCTGGCGCGTTGAGGCGCGCGCGCAGCTCCTTGCCCGCGGCGAACGAGAGCGTGCGGCGCTCCGGCACGGCGACGCTCTTGCCCGTCTTCGGGTTGCGGCCGGTGCGCGCGCGCCGGGTGCGCAGTGAGAAGACGCCGAAGCCGCGCAGCTCGATGCGCCGGCCGGCCACGAGGGCCTCCGCCATGCAGTCGAAGACGGCGTGGACGATGGACTCCAACTCACGTCGCGGCACGTGGGGCGCACGCTCCGCGATGCGTTCGATGAGCTCACTCCTCGTCATGGCACACCCCGGCCGAGAGGGACGAGGGACTCTACAGAAGCCGGCCCCGCGAGGACAAACCGTCCCCGGGTCCAGGCTCAACGCAGGCGCACGTCGGCGGGCCCTTCCACCTCCACCTCGACGCCGCCCGCGCCCTTGAGGGTGACCTCCGCGCCGTCCGGCACCAGCAGGCGCACGGTGCGGCCCAGCGGCACCTCGCGCCCCTCCAGCAGCACCGCGGTGGCCAGGTCATCCGTCTCCGCCACGGCGAAGCCGTCCTCCACCACCGCCACCAGCCCGCCCTCGCCCAGGTCTCCGGCGTGGATGAAGGGGACCTTGGGGCGGAACGGCGGCGCGGGCAGCGGCTGGTGGGGCCCCTCGTGCTTCGTGTCGGAGCCGAGCCGGCTCAAGCCGTTGGGCGTGAAGAAGGCGACGAAGTACTGGGTGGACGTGTACGCGTCCTCGTGCGCGCTCTTGGGCGTCACCTGCACGTTGGTGTAGCGGGCGGCGACGATGCGCAGCGCGCGGGGCGCCTCCTGCACGCCGCCGTCCGCCCAGCGGTACGACGGGAGGTTGGAGCCGTGCAGCTTCGCCTCGTCCGCGTCGCCCACCTCCAGCGTGTCGCCCTTCTCCAGGAAGCGCAGGCCGCCGCCGAAGTACTCGAGCACCGCGGGCCCGGTGGCGGTGAGCTTCACGTCGCCCAAGAGCTGCGCGCCCACGGCGATGGTGTACTCGGCCTTGCCTTCCTTGCGCACCACGGGGGCGCCGGCCGCGAGCAGTCCGGCGATGGGCTTGTCCGAGCGCTCCTTGCAGCCAGCGACGAGACTGGCCGCGACCAGCAGGCATCCCACGAGGCGCTGCGCCATGTCCCGTACTCCTCCCGGTTGACTCGAGCTCAGACGATCCACCCACCACCCAGGACCCGGTCCTGAGCGTAGACCACGGCGGCCTGTCCCGGCGTGACGGCGCGCGCCGGCGCCTCCAGCTTCACCGAAACGAGCCCGTGGGGGGAGATCTCCACGCGCCCGGCGGCGCCGGCGTGGCGGTGGCGGATGCGGACCTCCACGGGCGTCTCGGGCGACGGGGGCGCGTCCACCCAGTGGGGCTGGAGCAGCCCGAAGCGATCCCGCCCCGTGTCCTCGGCGGTGCCCACGACGACGCGGTGGGTGTCCGGCTCCAGGCGCTGGACGTAGCGCACCTGGCCGCCGCCCAGGTTGAGGCCCTTGCGCTGGCCCACCGTGTAGCGATGGATGCCGTGGTGCTTGCCGAGCACCTGCCCTTCCGCGTCGACGATGTCGCCCTCGGGCTGGGGGCCGGCGACCTTCTCCACGAAGCCCGCGTAGTCGCCGTCCGGCACGAAGCAGATCTCCATGCTCTCCGGCTTGTGGCTGGTGGGCAGCGCGTGGCGCTCGGCGACGGCACGCACCTGGGCCTTGGTCATGTCGCCCACGGGGAAGACGATGTCGCGCAGTTCGTCCTGGCCCAGCGTGAAGAGGAAGTAGCTCTGGTCCTTGGCCAGGTCCGCGGCGCGGCGCAGGACGTAGCGGCCGTCCTGCTCCTCGACGCGCGCGTAGTGGCCGGTGGCCAACCTGGCGCCGAGCGCCCGGGCCCGCTTGAGCAGGAAGTTGAACTTCACGTCGCGGTTGCAGGCCACGCACGGGATGGGCGTGCGTCCGCCCAGGTACGACTGGACGAAGGGGTTGACGACGCGGTCCTGGAAGATCTCCTCCGCGTTGGCGACGTAGTACGGGATGCCCAGCGCCTGGGCGACGGCGCGCGCGTCATCGATGTCGTCGGGACTGCAGCAACTGCCGCACTTCGCCTTGCCCTCGTAGGACCAGACGCGCAGGGTGATGCCGATGACCTCGTGGCCCTGCTCCTTGAGCAGGGCGGCAGCGGCCGAGGAATCCACCCCGCCGCTCATCGCAACGACGACTCGCATGGTGCCCTTCCTACACGCCCCGGCCTCCGGGCGCACGCGGCAGGACGCCCGATGCCCCCGGAACCCGACCGGGAGCCCCCCCTTGGACAGGGCAGCCCCGGCCGACACGAGAGCAGGCGCGCCCTCGTGCGCCCCGGTGGGCCCACGCCCGACAGGGGAAGCGAGCCGCCCTGGCGGCGCTGGCAAGCCACGTGTCAGCTCGGGCGCCGGGCCGCCAACCTCGGCCCCTCTGACAAGCCATGCGCCGCCGCGCGAGGGGCTCACCTCGGGCCTTCGACCGAGCCAGGTGTCAGCCCGCGCACCGCCGCGCGAGCAGTCCCCGCCTCAAGCCTTCGGGCGGGCCGCGTGCCAGTCCTTGAGCCGCTGCGCCAGGGCCTCGCGGGTGTTCAGCGCCGGGTCATCCAGCACGGAGTCCATGAGGAAGCGGGTGGCCTCTCCGACGATGGGCGACGGGCCGACCCCGAGCGTGGACATGATGTCGCCGCCGGTGAGCGCCAGGTCCTTGGCCACCAGGGGCGGCTTCGCGGCGGCGAGCGCCTCCAGCCGCGCACACAGCCGCTCCAGCTCCGCCGAACGCTCGGGCGCCCGGACCTGGACGCGGGCCCGGGCCACGGTGAGCAGCGCGGGCAGTTGCGCCAGCCCCACCCGGGCCAGGAGCCGGCGCAGCGCGGGGTCCGGGTCCGCGAAGCGCTCCTCGAGCTTCGCGGTCTCCACGAGCAGCGCCACCAGGTCCGCGACCTTGTTGGGGAACTTCAGGCGCAGGCCGATGTCCCGGGCCTGGCTCCGGTCCACCAGGTCCGCGAGGAGCGCGGCCATCCGGACCTCCACCTCCGCCGGCGCGGCCTGCACGGCGGCGCGCGCGAGCCGGGCCTCTTCGGGCGCGGCGCGGGCCACCTCGGGGAGGAACACGTCCAGCAAGCCCGTCTCCACGAGCAACACGAGCCCGCCCTCGGCGCGCGGGGACAACAGCAGCTTGACCAGCTCCTCGCGCACGCGCTCCAGCGCGACCTTGCGGAAGACGCCGAGCGTGGCGGGGATGGCGTCGCGCGTGGCCGAGTCCAGCGAGAAGCCGAGCACCGCGGCGAAGCGGACCGCGCGCATGGGGCGCAGGCCATCCTCGGAGAAGCGCTCGAACGCGGAGCCCACGCACTTGATGAGCTGGGCCCGCAGGTCCGTCTGGCCGCCGAACGGGTCCACCAGGTCGCGGTCCAACGGGTTGTAGGCCATCGCGTTGATGGTGAAGTCGCGGCGGGACAGGTCCTTGACGATGTCGCGCTCGAAGGCGACGGAGCTGGGCCGGCGCCCGTCCAGGTAGTCCCCCTCCGAGCGGAACGTCGTCACCTCCACATGCGTGCCGCCCTGGACGACGGTGACGGTGCCGTGCTGGATGCCGGTGGGGATGACCTTGCGGAAGGCGCGCTGGACCTCCTCAGGCAGCGCGCTGGTGGCCACGTCGAAGTCCTTCGGGGGGACCTGGCGCACCATGTCCCGCACGCAGCCGCCCACCAGGTACACGGCGTGGTTGAGCTCCCGCAGCCGCGCGATGACGTCGAGCACGGGGCGGGGAATGTCGGCGTTATGGAGATTGGCGAGCATGCGTCCCAGGTCGGCGGGCGTCGTGCCCGCCTGACACCTGGGTTGTACTTGCGCCCCCCGCTCTGGATCCAGGCCCAGGATGCGCCGTCGTGTTCAGGACTCCGGCGCGCAGGACAGTCCGACGGACGCTTGGGGCTGCGCGGAGTTGGCGCAGGCGATGATGAAACACTCGTTCTTGGAGCGGCACACCCCGTCACAGCACAACTGCTGCCCCGTCGGGCACGCGCCACCGTCCGGGCACGGGCCGCAGTTCACCGACGTCCCACAGTTGTTGGCAACGCAGCCGCAGCGGTTCTCGCAGGTGGTGAGGAGGGGGTCCGGCACACAGCTCGACTCGCAGTAGTTCAGCGGGTTGCACTCGTAGCCGACCCCGCAGGAGCCACACTCCAGCTTGCCGCCGCAGCCATCCGAGGGGCTGCCGCACTGCCAGTTGTTCGCCAGGCACGACGTCTTCGGCACGCAGCCCGTCGAGTACAGCTCGCTGGGCTGGCGGGACCACACGCCATTCGAGTCGACGTTCCACCCGCCGTTGAGCAGCACCTGGTCCGGCGCGTTTCCGACGAGCGACATGCCGAAGTCCCGCCGCGCCAGCGCGAGCGCCGTCAACGCGGACCAGCCGCCCGTGCCGATGTCGTAGCGCGAGACCCACTGCGCCGGCGCGCCCGTCGTCGGGTGATATCCGCCGACCACCAGCACCGAGCCGTTGCTCAGCTCCACCGCGCCGTGTCCGACGCGAGGGAACGGCGCCCAGATGGCGGTCGTCCAGGTGTTCGCGACAGGGTCGTAGCGGGAGGCCATCTGGCTGGGCACATCGCTCTGCCACTGCGGTCCCACGACGAGCACCTCGCCATTGACCGTGGTCGTCAGCAACGTCGCCGAGTGTCCCGCCGCGAGCACCGCGCCGCTGTTCGCCGTGGCGATCCACGTGTTGGTGCTCGGCCGATAGCGCTCGTGCTGGTTGCGGTTTCCCAGGAGCAGCACGTCGCCATTGCGCAGCAGCGTCGCGGTGTGGCCGGAGTACCCGCCCCTCGAAGGCGAGGCGGCGAGGGTCCACGTACCGGTCGCTGGGTCATACAGCTCCGCGGAGCCAAGGCCCTGCGTGGTGGCGGTGCCGTCGCCGCCCACCACCAGCACCTTGCCGTTCTGGAGCAGCGTCTGGGTGTGTCGGGCCCGCGCCGCGATGAGCGAGCCGGTGGCGGTCCACGTCCCCGTGGCCGGGTCATACAGCTCCGCGTCGCGGCCATTTCCCAGGGGGGTGATGCCTCCGGACACGAGCACGCGCCCGTCCTGGAGCCGGGTGGCGGCATGCTCGTACCGCGCCACCACCATGTCCCCGGTGGCGCTCCACGGCGTCGAGGCGCCCGGCGTGTAGAGCTCGGTGGCGCGGAAGTCGGCGGGAGCGCCCTGCGCGGTGCCTCCGGCCACGAGCACCCGCCCATCCGCGAGCGTCGTCTGCGTGAAGCCCGTCCGGTTGTACGTGGGCGAGGCCGTCAGGACCCGCGTCTGTTGGGACACCAGCGCGGCGGGCTCGGCGCTCTTCGGCGCGGGCGAGCCGCACGCCATCACGAAGAACACTCCCAGGAGCGCGGCGCCCCTCTTCATCCCAGCCTGCTGGCTCACGACGCCTCCGGAGAACAGTCCGTGACGTATACGGAGCGGGCCCGGAAGTCCGGCAGTTGCCTCCTCGCATTCCCCTACCCGGCCCCTTGTGGGAGCCGGGCGTCGGGGGGCTCAGCCCTCGATGTCGCCGAGGATCTTCCCGATGGGGGTCGGGGTGCCGATCATCTTCTGGAAGACGCTCCGGTTGTCGGAGCCCTCGTCGTAGCGCTGGATGGCCTCGTTCGTCGGGTTGGGCAGGTTCGGCGCGCGGCCCGAGTAGTCATTGCGGCTGGGCAGGCCGTGCTCGGCGCGGATCTTGTTCTCCGTGGGCGCCCAGCCCGCGGGCGTGTGCGGCGTGGGCTTCAGGCCCACCGTCTCGAACTCCTCGGTCAGCATCGTGCGACGGTTGAGGTTCGCCTTCATGTTGTCGGCGAAGTCGGGGTAGCGCTTGAAGACGTCGGCGTTGGCGTGCTTGCTCGACTCGATGGAGCCCACCTGGAGGCCGTTGGAGGCGCGCCACGCGTGGACCGACTCGTGGCCCAGGCTGTTGAAGCGCATGTTGCCGGGGGCCGTCTCATCGTAGTTGATGCGGCTGGGCAGGCCCGCGCTGGGCTGACCATCGTGACGGTAGGCCGGGCGGATGGACTCGTAGGTGCCCTGGTGCCGCGGCAGGTGCGACATGGGCATGTCGGCGTTGCGGCCCGAGTAGATGTCCGTGGAGGTGATGGGGTTGCGCACGGTGCCCGTCTGGCCGGGGTTGAGCGCCTGGGTGCGGCCGTCCAGCTCCGTCAACATGCGATTGCCGGTGGGCCGGTTCATCAACGTGTGGGTGGACTCGCGCGTGTCGCGGGTGAAGTCCGCGAACTGGGCGCCGCTCTGGCCGCCATCGCGGCGGGTCCGGATGCCTGGGAGGTCCGGGTGCGTGACGCCGTAGTCGGTGGGCTTGAGGTGGTTCTTCCCATCCTGGAGCTCCGTGGCGGACGGGCGGGCCTTGGGCAGCGACGTCGTTTCGGGCTTCGCCGGGGTGCTGTTGGAGCGGGGGCGCGACGTCGTGTCCGTCTTGGGGGCCGGCGAGGAGAACGACGGGCGGGAGCGGAGCTTCATGGGGGATCGCCTCGGAGTGGGAGTCGGTGACGAGGAAGCCCTGGAGCATTCGCCGTGCCGACCCTTCCCCACCCCGGCTCTGACCATCGGGTGTCGTGATTTCAGTGGGTTGGAGCGTCGAGGCGGCGGTTTCGGGCTGCGGCGGTGATGTCTGGAGGCAAGGGGGTGATGACGGTCGTCATCAGGGGCGGGGGCCGGGATTGGAGGCGCGGGGCCTGGACGTGGCACGCTGGGCGGTGGCCTTGGGCCGTGCGCATGGCCAAGGTGCAGAAGCGGGGTACCCCACCGGTTGCTGGAGGGTCGCTGATGCTTCGCCACACGCTCACGCAGGCATTGAAGGAACTCCGGACCCGGATTGCCTCGGGCGACCCGGACCTGACAGCCGCGCGGCACCTGGTCGAGCGACAGGTGCGAATGTCACCCGAGGCCCACGCGTACCTCGACAAGCTCCTGGCCGAGATGCGCGAGGAGTCGAGTCGCGAGGAGCTGCTGCGGCCGTTCCCGGAGGAGCTACCGGCGGCCCAGGTCGTCGAGCACCGGGTCTGGGAGGAGGCCTGTGAGAGCGCGCGGCGGAACATGGCGCCGCCGTTGAGCCTCACGGTGTGGCGGGATGAGGGAGGTCTGACGCGCCTGGAGGTGCTGGGGTTGTTGACGTTGGCGTTGCGCAGGCTCGCGGCGACGCCGGAGTTCGGCGCCGGGCCGCTGCTGCCCGGACTGCAGCGGTGAGGTGAGACGCTTCGTCGGCGAGCCCTCCTGACGCAAGCTCACCGGGCCTGCCTGGACCTCCCAGATTCGCGGGATGCACGTGCCCGCAGCGCTCCACGCTTCCTGAGATGGCGGGCCCTGTGCCGAGCGAGGGCCCGCCACCCTCGGATCCGCCGATCCGGACGTAAACGGCGCTCTCCCCCGAGGCAAGCGGCTCCTCTAGATGCAAGGCGTTTCCACCGCGGCCTTGCCAGAGGAATCCATGTCCATCCGTCCATCCACCGTCTTGTTCGTCGCCATGGTCAGCCTGATGGGATGTCGAGGCACCTCCCCTGCCTCCCCCCATGCAAGAACCCCGGCCCCGATGGCTGACGTTGCCAGGGAGCTGACCGGGACCTGGACCTGCAATGGCTCCATCCATGGTCCAGGAGGCGCGAGCCCGAGCAAGGTCCGATTCGAGGCCCGGCTCGAGCTCGACAAGGCCTGGCTGCGCACCGACTTCGTGGCGGTGTCCGGTGCGTACCCCTACAAGTTCACGTCGTACCGGACGTTCGATTCGAAGTCTCGCACGTGGAGGAATGTCATCCTCGACAACATGGGCGGCGAGGCCACGTCGTCGTCCACGGACGGCAGCACCTGGGTCGGCGAGTCGACCGGCCCCATGGGCAGGATGAAGATCCAGGACACCGAGCACCTCGTCTCGCCTGGGAAGCTGACCCTGCGTGGCCAGTACTCGATGGATGGCATGAGTTGGAGCACCGGCTATGACCTGACCTGCGAGAAGTGACGAGGCTCTGGATGCGGGGCCTGGGCGACGCAGGTGTCTGGCATCGACCCAGGTTGCTCCTCGCATTTGAATTCCGGACGATGCGCGCGGCCCGGTGGTCCTTCGCTCGCACATCTTCACTTCACGAGCGACCCGAACGGCACTGTGGAGCTGCGTCCGACTCAGCCCATCGTGCCGAGCGGGTTCATCGGATGCCCGCTCTTCAACTTCGAGCCCAGGTGCATGAATGATCGGCTGATGGCCGCGGTGATTGCGTTACCGGGGGACATCTCTCGGACGGAGTCGGTGGAAGAACTTCGTCCGCAGATTGAGAGCGTCTGCGGGAACTGGGCCTCGCCACGAAGGGGTGAAGTGCTCACGGTGCAAGGCGACTCGGGGCAGATGCGATTAATTACCTGCCACTCCGGAGAGCTCAGCAACGCCTTCTTTGCCTATCGGGAGGTGCTGTTCACCCAAGGCGAGGAGAAAGAGATCGCATCCATCGAATATGAGGTCTCGGGCTCCGAGTTCCTCACGATGCCCTTCTTCTTCACGTATCTGCTGCCCTTCAACATCTGCCTCTATGTGATTGGACGGGTCGCTGGGAGGCAATGGTACGGCCCGCCGCTCCCAGCAGCAGAGGGCGGACTCCCCACCGTCACATAGAGGGCTCCGGGCAGGAAATCACCTGGCCGCGGCGTGGCGCTTCTTCGCGGCGCTCGCCCTGGCCGACCGCCACGGCGCGGGCCCGCCTTCCTTCCACCATCAGCAAATGCCAGACCCCGGGTATTGCCGCAAGCCCCCCCGGTCATGGTCCACCCTCGCCCGTTTCGACCCAGGAGCGGGAGGACCGAGCCATGCACAGGGACATGATAACGCAACACGCCGTGGTGATTGCGGGAGGAGGCCCGACCGGGCTGATGCTGGCGGCGGAGCTGGCGTTGGCGAAGGTGGACGTGGCCATCGTCGAGCGTCGTGCCAGTCAGGATGTCGCCGGCTCGCGCTCGCGAGGCCTGCACGCGCGCAGCCTGGAGGTGCTCGATCAGCGCGGAGTCGTCGAGCGCTTCGTCTCACAAGGGCAGCCGGTCCAGAACGTGGCGTTCGGACAGACGCCGCTGGACCTCAGTGACTTCCCGACGCGTCACAACCACGGGCTCGCGCTTCTGCAGGAGCGCTTCGAGCGCATCCTGGCGCAGTGGGTCGAGGAGCTCGCGGTGCCCATCTACCGAGGATGCGAGGTGACGGGCTTCGCGCAGGACGACACGGGCGTCGACGTGGCGCTGTCCGACGGCCGCTCGCTGCGGGCGAAGTACCTCGTCGGGTGCGATGGGGGCCGGAGTCTGGTCCGCAAGTCAGCGGGCATCGAGTTCCCGGGCTGGGACGCGTCGATCAGCTACCTCATCGCCGAGGTCGAGATGACGGGAGCCCCCGCGTTCGGCATCCGCCGGGACGAGAAGGGCACGTTCGCCATGGGCAAGCAGGCGGACGGAAGCGTCGGCGTCGTGCTGCGGGAGGAACAGGTCAACACGGGCGAGGCGCCGACACTCGAGACGCTGCGCGAGGGCCTCGTCAGGCTCTACGGGTCGGACTTCGGCTTGCGAAGCGCCACGTACCTCTCCAGGTTCACCGACATGACGCGGCAGGCGGCGTCCTACCGGGACCGACGGGTGCTGCTGGCCGGAGACGCGGCCCACGTACACTCGCCGATGGGCGGACAGGGGCTCAACCTCGGTGTGCAGGATGCCGTGAACCTGGGGTGGAAGCTGGCGCAGGTCGTGCGAGGCGTTTCGCCGGAGAGCCTGCTCGACACGTACCAGGCCGAGCGGCACCCCGTCGCGGCCCGCGCGTTGCGCAAGACCATGGCGCAGACCGCGCTCAGCCGCGGCGACACGAGGATGGACGCAGTACGCGAGACGCTGTCGGAATTGCTGCGGATGGAGGAGCCCCGCAAGCAGTACGCGGCGATGATGTCGGGGCTGGACGTCCAGTATGACCTGGGCGCTGGACACCCCTTGCTCGGGCGGCGCGTGCCGGACCTCGACCTGGTGACCGCCGACGGCCCACGGCGCGTGTTCCACCTGTTGCACGAGGCACGGGCGGTGCTGCTCGACCTGGGCGAACCAGGGTTGCTCGACCTCGCGCCCTGGGCGGACCGGGTTCAACGGGTCGCGGCCCGCTACCCGGGCGAGTGGGAGCTGCCGGTGCTCGGCGTGGTCACCTCGCCGGTGGCGGTGCTGATTCGTCCGGACGGCCACGTCGCGTGGGTCGGCGAGGGCACGGACCAGGGACTGCATGAAGCCCTGGCCCGCTGGTTCGGGGCGCCGAGCACGACGTGACACGTGCTCGCCCCCGGGTGGCGCATAGGATGCGCCCCCATGGACTTCCAGGCGCGGCTCGAGGCGCTCACGCACCAACTCCGCCCCTGGTCCGCGCTCTGGTCCCGCTCCATCCTCCAGGGCTGGCCCGAGTCCGGCGCCGCCTATCCCGAGGATTGGCGGGCCTATGCCCGGTCACTCGATGAAGCAGGCGAGCGGAGCTTGGACCAAGGAGCGCTCCAGGGAGTGCCGCCTCCCTCCCTGGGTGCGCTCCTGGGCTCGCTCCAGGAGCTGACGGCGATTCCCTGGCACGACGGCCGTCACCCGCTGACGGTCACGGAGACGCAGGGGCTCAGCGACAAGAAGGCCCACGAGCTCGAACGGGTGCTGGCCCTGCTGGGGCCCAGAACGCGCTTCATCCAACAGGCGGTCGATATCGGCGGCGGCATGGGACATCTCGCCCGCCTGTGTGCGCGGACGTTCGGGTGGACCTTCCACAGCATCGACAGGGACGCGGTATTGCAGGACAAGGGCCGACAATGGCTGAAGAGGACCCGCTCCCCTGTCGGGGGCCCCTTGAGCTTCATCCAAGCCTCCGTCGAGGACGGCAGCCAACCGCGGCTCGACCCGCTCTTCTCCGGTCCAGACCGGGCGTCCATCGGCCTGCACACCTGCGGGCCACTCGCGCTCACGCAGATCCGCAAGAGCCAGGGGGCGGGCTTCATCCTGAGCATCGGCTGTTGCTACGACAAGCTCGAGGTCCCAAGGGACTACCCCGTCTCCCGAGTCGGCCGCGAACATCCCCTGCCCTTCACGCAACATGCCCTGGCACTGACGACGCGGGGACGGCCGCGGAAGACCGAGGCGGAGTTCGCGCGGATGAAGCAGGTGTACGCGTGGCGCTTCGCGTTCCATCTCCTGTCGAAGCGGCGGTTTCCCGAGCGAGACTTCGTGAGGGCGGGAGACGCGCCCCGGGCGCTCTATGACGGTCCCTTCGCCATCTATGCGCTCGACCGCCTGGAGCGCCTGGGGCTCTCCTCGGGAATGACCGAGGCCGAACTGGATGCCTTCGAGGTCTCCGTTCGCGCCGAGACGCGGGACCTCCTGCTCTGCCATCTGCTGAGGGATCGCTTCGCGAGGGCGTTGGAGGTCGTGCTCCTGCTCGATCGCGCGATGTTCCTGGAGGAACTGGGCTTCCAGGTCGAGTTGCTCCAGCTCTTCGAGCCCGACGTGTCTCCGCGAAACCTCGCGCTCATCGCGTCACGGAACACCTGAGGAAAGCAGGAGGAGCACCACGACGGGGCTCCCCCGCCCAGGAGACTGGAGGAGCCCGCGATGGCGGCCTACCAATCAACGTCGACGCAGGACCATCCGCCCAGACACGTGCACTGACTCTTCCCTCCAGCGCTGTTGCAGCAGAGGACACTCTCTCCTCCCCAGCACTGCTGACTGGTGACCGAGTTGCACGGCGCATACGCGCACGTGGGATCCGGAGGATTCGTGGGAGGACACGCGTGGAAGACCCCACTGCATGTCACTCCCGAGTAGTCGACGGCCTGGCACGGCGTTCCCGAGCAGCTGATGGGCCCGTTGGCGCAGTTGGCATAGCACGTCGCCAGCTCCTGCGAGCTTTCACTCAATGCCTCGTCGCCGACGACTTCTGTCGCGGCTCCGCCACACCCCAGTGCGAACATGACGGCGAAAGCCACCCACAGCAGCTTCAAGCTCTTCATGAGGGTTCCCCTGTCGTAAGCGTGTGCGAGCGAGGGACCACCGAGCCGCGGACATCCTCCGAGATTTGAGGGCCCAGGGCAAACCATGCTCAATGGCAACATCCTCCGCCGCCCCAGGAAACCGCTGGGGTTCCAGGGAGTTGGCGAGTGACCCCGACAGGAATCGAACCTGTGGCCTGCGGTTTAGGAAACCGCCGCTCTATCCAACTGAGCTACGGGGTCGTGCCAACAAACGCCTGAAACAACGGCGCTTTCTAGCAAGAGCCCCGGGGTACCTCAAGCACCACGTACGTCCCCCCTCGCCCGGCTGCCCGAGCGCACCGAATCCGGTCGAATTCCGGCAAACCGACACCGGGTACGGCCCTGCTGGCCCCTGGGTGTGGGTTCGCGGCACCGACCGCCAGGACTCCGTCCACCCATCAACAGATCGCCCGTCCGCGCCGTGGGCCACGGGACCCGGCATGAACCGCGCAGAGGCCGGGCGCCCCCACATTCCTGGGATGGACCTGCCCGTGAGGCCTCGCTCACGCTGGGTCTCCACCCAGGAGCGTCACAAGCGCTCAGTCCCTGGAGCACCCGCCAGGATTCCCGGGGGAAGGCACGATGCTGGCTCCACTGACGCTTGCGTTGCTCCTGCGCCACCTCGTCGCGGCCTGGTTGGGGCGTCGCGACGCGGAGGCCTCGGCACCCACGCAGCCCCTCGAGGAGTCGTGAATGCAACCAGGACCATCCTGCCGTGTGGCACTGCTCTCCACCCTGCTCGCCCTGACGGGCTGCGGAGACAATGCCGCCCCGGAGGCCCTCCCCTTCGCAGACGGCCGCTTCCTCCTCGACGACGCGGGGGGTGACCCGGATGGCGGAGCGTCCGAGGACGCGGGAGAAGAGGACGCAGGCGAGGAGGACGCGGGCGAGGAGGACGCCGGGAGCGAGGATGCGGGCAGCGAGGACGCCGGCACCGATGAGGACGCTGGAACGGGCGGCGGCCCCACCAACCCTGGCGGCCCCAACGGCCCGTACATCTGCCCCTACTTCCTCAACGTCGAGACGACCTATTACAGCGACGGGTACTACACCTACTCGGTCGGCACCGACATCTGCCGCTGCGGCGTGGGCTACAAATCCGGCGCCGAGACGAACTGGTACCTCACCTTCGACTTCGGCCACTGCTGAACGACGCTCCGGCCCGCGCTCCTCCTCGAGCGCGGGCCGTGTTCCCTCCACTCACTCCTGACGGATGCTGAGCTGGAAGCTGCCGACGTCCCAGTCGCTGTAGCCATCCACGACGATGGAGATGGCCTGACCGGCCGCCAGCGGCATCCGGACCTCCGAGACGCCCTCGCCCCGGTAGTTCCCATCACACGTGAGCACCTGCCGAGGCTCGCACGTGCGCGGGTACACCGCCACCACCGTGCCGATGCTCGAGCCCGCCGTATCAATCACATACGTGCCCGCCGCCGGCGCCTCCCAGAAGAACACCTTCTCAGGCGCCGAGGAGGGATAGCGGCACGCCGGCACATCGTGGTCGATATGACTGGCCCCCGACGTGCTCCCCGCCGTCCAGAGGGGCAGCGCCCCCGTCAGCGTCACCCCCTCCACGCCCTGGCAGTTGGCGCGCTCCGTCCGGCCGGAGGCCGCCTGACAATCGGCGTCCTGCGGATAGTCCACGTCTCCGTCGTCGTCGTTGTCCACGCCGTCGAAGCACGTGGGCAGCACCGCCGGGTCCACCTCGGACTCGTCCTTGGGCGAATCGCACCCCGGCTCGCTCGGGTAGTCCACGCGCCCGTCACCATCGTCGTCGCGCCCGTTGCTGCACGCGTACGGCATGTCCACGTTCAGCGTGAAGTCCTGCGGGCCGTAGCTCTCCAGGACGACGACCACGCGCTCGTTCGCGGCGAGCGTCACCTCGCCCATCACGCCGTCCGGCCAGTTGTTCCGGCTGCACTTCGCGACGAACCCACCCCGGCAGTTCTCCTGGCGCAGGGACAGGTAGAGGTTCGAGCGCCCCTCCACCGCGAACCGGTACGTCCCCGCGATGGGCGCCACCAGGTCGTAGGCCACCGCGTTGATGGACGCTCCGCTCACCCCGCCACACTGCGACGACACGTACCGCCCCGCCCGCGCCGTCCTCCCCACGAGGACCAGCGGCGCCGTGGGGAGGTTCTGCGCCGGCAGGACCTGACCACACGCGACCTCGTCGTCATCCGCGGCGCTCGTGCAGGACGGGTCTCCTCCCGGCGCCAGGGCGAAGTCGATCAACCCATCCGTGAAGCCCACCGGCTCGCTGTCCACCGAGTCGCCACACGCCGGCACCGGGGTCGGGTCCGTCTCGTCATCGTCCATCGGACTCTCGCACCCCGGGTCGTACGGGAAGTCGTTCTTCCCATCCTCGTCCGAGTCCTCCCCGTCCGAGCATCGGGGCAGCCGGCACTGGAACAACGTGGAGGACACGCCTCCCCCTTCCAGCTCCTTCGGCCGGCAGACCTGCGTCTCCGAGCACTGGAACCAGGGCTGCAGCGGGTCGCATGCGGCGTCGTCATCGAGCAGGCCGGACACGTCGATGCGTCCCAGGCCCGTCCCCTCGACGACGGCGAAGACCACGCCTGCCTCCGGCAGGTACGTGTAGCCGGTGGCCTGCGCTTCCGACGCCACGTTGCAAGCCAGCGTCCGCGAGTCCAGCGCGCACGCATCCCGCAGCGAGATGCCCTGCACCTGCGGGTCTCCCACCACGAAGACCGAGCCGGGCCCCGGCACCCGGATGCCCACCACCCGGTCCACCTGCCCCGGCGTCGAGCAGCTCAACCGGTGGTCATCCACCGCCTCGGTGAAGTCGAGCGGCAGCACGGCCCGCGGCGCCAGGCCCACGCTCGCCTCCGTCGTCAGGTCGATGGGCGCCTCGCAGCTCTCGCCCTCCCCCGACTCGGACGTCCCGGCCGCGCTGCCACACCCCGGGTCCTCCGGCCAGTCCACCAGGCCGTCCCCGTCGTCGTCGTCGCCATCCGAGCAGGCGGGCTGCGTCAGCGGGTCCGTCTCGTCGTCGTCCTCGGGCGACTCGCAGCCCGGGTCGCTCGGGTAGTCGTAGACCAGGTCTCCGTCCGCGTTGTTCTTGCCGTCGTCACACGCGTTCGCCTGGCAGCGGTACGCCGGTGAGCCATCCGGGTTCTGCTCGTCCTCCTGCTCGCCGCAGACACCATGGCCGCAGACGAAGTTCGCGTCCCCGGGCGTGCACCGCGCCCCGACCCCCAGCACGGCGCTCGCCAGCCGCAGCCCCACGCCCGGCCCGGAGTTCGGGAAGTAGATCTTCGCGTCCCTCGACAGCGGCCCCGTCGTGAGGCTCGTCACCGCCGTCGTCCGGCACGTGGCGCGCTCGGGGACCGGCGTGCAGCCCGCCTCGCCCGTCATGTCCTGGATGAAGAACGCCAGCGGCAGGTAGTAGCCCGAGCTCCCCGACACCTCCAGGCGCTCGACCGGGCCATCGAACGGCAGCGACAACCACGTCCCGCTGCCCGAGCTGGAGCCATACCCGCAGGGCTGCTGCACCGTCGTGGCATGCACCACGTTCAGCGGGAAGAAGTCCATGCCCGTGGGAATCGTGATGGAGGACTGGCAGGCCCCGCCCCGGTCGGACGGATAGACAGGCACCTGGAGCGGCGCGGACGTCGCGGTCGCGCCGAGCCAGTCCGCCGCGAACGACGTGACGGTCATCGTCCCCGGGGTCGACGGCGTGTGCGTGCCCGTCAGCGTGTAACCGGAGTACGGACTCACGTCGATCCCACCGTTGCCGCCCAGCGGCACGCCGTCCGCCGTCAGCGACATCAGCGCGATGCGCTTCTCGTCGTAGACGGTCGCCCGCACCTGGATGGGACGGCCGGCCAGCGCATAGCTCTCACGTGAGGAGAGGTAGAACCACGGCGCGCGGTTCACCGCGACCTGGTACGTGGCCTCGATGGACACGGACAGCCCCCGGACGTCGGTGAGGTCCGCCTCGAGGTGCAGCGCACCCGCCGGGAAGGCCCTGGACGGGAGCGCCACGTAGCAGTTGTTCGTGCCCGAGCAGGTGGTCGACGCGGTGAAGACCGCGCCCGTGGAGTCGGTCACCGTCAGCGACACCGACTGGAGCCCCACGTCATCCCACGCGCTGACCCCCGCCTCGACGGGATGGTCCGCGACCAGCTCCCGGCCCCACGGCCATGAGCCGAAGTTGAAGGTGCCCTCGGGCACCTCGTTCTCGCTGATGTTCAGCTCGGTGTAGCGCCGGCTCTCGTGGCCCATCAAATCCCGGGCGACCACCATCACCACCAGGGACGTCTTGCCCGCCAGCACCGGGTCCGACAGCAGCGGGACCGGGAAGGTGGCCTCGACATAGCCGTCGGTGCTGGTGGCCAGGTGCTGCGGCGTCCCGCCTCCCACGATGTGCGTGGGGCTCACCCAGGTCGCGCCGTAGATGATCCACGCGCTCACCGTGTCCAGGTCTCCGTCCACGTCGCTGGCCTCGGCGCTCATGTTCGTGGACGTCCCCTCCGCTCGCGTCTCGTACATCGACACGTACTCGATGTCCGGCAGGGCCACCGGCTCCAGCAGCGTGTAGCTGCGCTCACCCGTATCCACGCGCTGGCCCAGGGTGTCCTCCACCACCAGCCGCAGCGTCACCGTGTCTCCCGCCTGCTTCGTCGGGAACTCGAGCAGGTGCTCGAAGCCGTGCTCGCCGCCCTGCTCGTCCGAGGCGCTGCTCGCGACGACCACCCCGTCCACGGAGAAGCGCAGCACGGACGGCCCGTCGTCCCACGCCGACAGGTAGAGCGGGTTCTTCGCGGGGCTCGCGAACAGGCGCGGCGGCAGACCCGACAGCAGCGTCGGCGGACTCGACGAGTCACGCACCTGGAGCGGCAGGGTTCCACGCACCGACTGGCCCAGGGCGTCCACCACGTCGACATGGACCTCGGGGTTGCCCACCAGGTGCGCCGGGAGCCGGACGACCCCCGCGTAGTTTCTCGGAGCGCCCACGACGGGCGACAGCACACCGACGAACACGTCCTCCATGCTCACCGTCACGGTGTACGGCCGGGCGCCGCCGGACACGTCCACCCGGACCGGGACCAGCTGACCGCTGGCGAACTCCTGATAGGCATACGGCTCCTGCATCGACACCCACAGCGACTCCTCCTCGGGAGCGCTCACGCGGATGACCTGGACCTCGGACTGAGCCTCGGCGCCGCTGGCGGTCCGTCCGCGGACCTGGAGCAACCACTCCGAGCCGGGCAGCGCCGACTCCGGCACCCACCACTGCCCCGACACCGCTCCAGTCTCCAGGTGCGCGAAGGGCGCCCCGTCCACCCACAGCGTCGCGCTCCCCAGCCGTGCCCCGGACGTGCGGGCGTCGAACGACACCAGCGTGCCCGGCTCCACGATGAGCGGCGCGGCCGCCAACCGCAGGGTCGCCGAAGGAGGCGCGAGCTGCGCGGGCGCCGTGAACACCGACAGGCCCTGGAAGCCCCGCGCCACGACGACCTGGTCGCCGGCCAGCACCGCGTCGCGCGCGTCCGGCGCGTCGAGCGTGGCCCTCAGCACGGGCGTATGGGACGAGACATCCCAGAGCTGCACGTCCTCGTCCGTCGACACCAGCGCCAGCAGGCCCACCATCCGGATGCGGCGCACGGCCCCCTCGGTGGGCACCGTGCCCACCTCGCGCAGGCTCCCCGCCGCGTCCAGCGTGTACACGCGGAAGCCGTCGTCGTTGCCCGCCAGCAGTCGCTGTCCCTCCAGCGCCACCACGTTCGCGGCCTGACCGGACACGCTCGCCCTCCGGAGGATGTCTCCGGCGCTGTCACGCTCCGCCCAGGTGAAGCCCAGGGTGCCCTGCGCGATGACGGCGCGGCGCTCATCACCCGCCACGTCGAGCGTGGGCCCCTGCAGGTCCAGCTTCTTGATGGACTCCACCGTGGGCAGGCTGGCCGTGGCGAGCACTCCGCCGCCCACCGTCCACAGCCGGCCGGTGCTCACGGCGAACCGCTCCACGCTCCCGATGCCGCCCAGCCGGCTTCCCCGCGTGGAGTCCACGGTGAAGGCTCCCGTGCTGTTCGCGTCGGTATGCACGGACATTGTCGCGGCGTTCAGCAGGAAGGTGTCCCCGCCGAGCCGCTCCGTCTGCCGCACCGCCTTCAGCGTGGTGGAGACCGCGCGATTCAAGACCGGGTGGGACGGGTCGGCCAGGTCCAGCAGCGACGCGCCACCCAGCCCGGCCGCCACGATGACACCCCGCCGCGCCGCGGCCACGCCCACCACGGCATCGGTCGTGGACCAGCCCTCGCCCAGCATCGGCGGCTGCGTCCCGTCCGAGACCCGGTCGACGAGCTTCAGCACCACCAGCCCCCGCGGGGTCGCCGCCAGCAGCGCGCCACCCGACACGCGCAGCGAACGGGCCGCCACCGGCAGCTGCCCCAGCACTCGCGGCGCCGTGGGCTCGCGGAGGTCCACCACGCGCAGCACGTCGTCGTCGCCGGCCACGTAGGCCAGACCCCGACTGACAGTCAGCGCCCGCGTCCCGATGCCCAGCTGCGCCTCGCCCAGCGCCACCATGTTCGACGCGCCCAGGTGCACCACGTGGATGCCCCGCGCCGTGCCCACCACCGCCATGCCCCCCTCCACGTCCACCTGCCGGACCGTGGACTGCAGGCCCACGGACATGGGCCCACCGCAGCAAGGCACCGACTCCGACTCCACCTTGTGCGCGTAGAGCGTCTGCGCGGACGCGTAGAACAGCCGGTCGTTCGACACGCCCAGCAGCGGCGTGTTCAGCCACGGGTTGTAGCGCTCCACGTACCGCCGCAGCTCGGGCGCCGAGGGCTCCGTCAGGTGCACCTCGTCGACGTTGTACGAGGACTCGTGCGCCACGAAGGCCCGGCTCGACGCGCCCATCGACATCACCAACGACGTCTCGTGCCGGCCCACCACGCGCGGGGCCTCCGGCCTCGACACGTCCACCACCCACAGGCCGCCCTGCTCCACCGCCACCAGGGCGTGATGTCCCTGGACCACCAGCGAGCGGGGCGTGCCCTCCACGCGCACCTGTCCCACGGGCGTCACGGTGACGCCCTGCGCGTCCTCCACCCGGAGACCCACGGCCACTCCCGAGGGCGTGGCGACGAGGACCCGGTCGCCGAGCACCGCGAGGTCCACCGCGTTGGCGAACATGCCCGCCACCGTCACCGCGCCGTCGGACAACACCGGCGCGCTCACGGTCCGCTCCCGGAACGCCTCGCCGACGCGGCCCTGGAGGTCCTTCACCCAACCCTCCACGCGCAGCACGGTGCCCGAGGGCGTGCCCACCGGCACGGTGTAGCTCAGCGCCGGCCCACCCGAGGCCACCAGCGCCCCGCCCAGCTTCACGCGCAGCACCTGCTCCGCCAGCGGCAGCGTCCCATCCGCGGCTACCAGCTTCGCCGTCACCGTCGAGCCCGCGGACACCTCGGTCCCCGTCGGCGTCACCACGATGTCGGAGATGGTCGGGTTCGACACATCCTCCAGCACCAGCACCTGCGTGCTCGCCACCGACTCGCGGCCGTCACCATCGACCAGGCGCGCGGTGATGAGCATCTGCGCCTGGACCTCTCCCTGGGCCAGGTTCGGCATCCGGGGCGTGGCCACGGTGGCGGGCGAGACGATGACCTGCTGCTCCGTCTGCGTCATCGTCGTCCTGCCCACCGAGAAGCTCACCGTGTACCGCTCCGGCGCGCTCACCCCGCTGCCGAAGGCCAGCGTCACCTGCACCGGCTGGCCCTCGACGACCTGGGCCACCGCGGGAGTCAGCGTGAACGCCGTCCCCACCGGCTGGGGGTTGGTGAAGACGAGCACGGGCGCGGGCGCGGAGATGGCCGTGTGGACGTCGTCCGTCGCGGTCGCCTCCACCGTCACGCCATGGCCCACGCCGGTGCCCACCATGGGCACGCGCAGCACCGCCCGCAGGAAGGGCGCGCTCACGGTGACGCTGTCGAGCACCGTCGCCCCATCCTTCAGCGTCACCGTCACCTGCTTCACCCGCGACGGGTCCACGAACCTCGGGACCACCGTCATGAGCGTGCCCTCGTACACCTGCGCGGGCGCGTCCAGCGACACGAACTCCGGGCCCGTCGTCGGCGGGGTCAGCCCCACCTCGACGACCTTCGCGTCGGACCTGCCCGCCTGGTCGAACACCGACAGCTCGAGTCGGGCCGTGGCCCCCGTCAGCGGCAGGTCCACCGCGTCCGGCAGCCGTCCGTCCAGCACCTGCACCGTGTGGCCATTCACCTTCAGCACCGAGACGAAGGCCTCGAAGGTGTCCGCCTCGTCGGTCATGGACGCGGTCAGCGCCAGGCGGCTCCCCGCCACGGCCGTCGACGACGCCACCTGGAGCGACAGCTCGGGCCTGGCCGGCCCACGGACCAGCGGCAGGCGCGCCACCGTCCCGGCCTCCGCGGACAGGAGGTCTCCCGCCGCCAGGACCGCCGCCCCCGTCAGCGCGGGGAAATCACCCACGCCGACCGGATACGCACCACCCGACACCGGCTCCGAGCGCACGTCGAACACGCGCACGCCCAGGTCCGTCCCCACCGCGAGCCACGGCCCGAGCACGGAGGCCGAGCGCACCGGCGCATCCACGCCGGCCCCCGTCCCCTGCTGCTCCAGGAGGCTCCCGGCTTCCTCGAAGCAGCGCACGGTGTTGGTCCCCATCACACAGGCCTGGTCCGCGCCCACGCCCACGACGAGCTGCCCATCCGTCACGGGCGCCGACGCCTTCTGCGTGGGCGCGTGCGGCGTGGACAGGTCCAGCGACACCAGTCGGGTGGACTCGAGCACCAGCGCGCGCGTCCCGTTCGCCGACAGGGACTTCACCGGCGCTCCGGACAGCCGCGCGGCGAGCGCACCCGAGGCCGTGAGGACCTCCACGCCCTCGTCCGTGCCCACCAGCAACAGCGCGCCACGCACCGAGGCCAGCGCCGTGGGCGTGCGCCGCACGGGCACCGTCGTCACCGTCAGGTCGGGCAGCGACATCAGCTCGATGACGCCCGCGCCGTCGCGACGCACCGCCACCGCGAGCGAGTCCTCGACAAAGGCCAGGCCCACCGCGCGGCCCTTCACCCGACGCTCGGCCAACACCCCCAGCGCGCCGCGCGAGCGCAGCTCCACCAGGCTCTCGCCCGCCGGGTCCTCACGCACCACCGCCCACGCGTCGCTCCGCGCGGCCACCGCGATGACCGGCAGCGACGGCTCCCGCACCACGGACGCCTCCGTGCCCGCGAACACCGCCAGCGTTCCGGACTTCGTGCTCGCCAGCCGCTGCGAGCCCGTCTCCAGCGCCTCCACCCTCGCCACCACCGGCGCCGACTCAGGCCCGGACGGCAGGTGGTAAACGCCCGGCGCCGTCTCCGTGAGGGCGACCGCGCCTACCTGGAGCGAGGGCACGGGCGTCATGTACCCCGCCTCGGCGCCCACGCGCAGCGACGAGCCTCCCAGCCACATCGGCCCCACGGGGCGCGTCGCGACCTGGATGACCGGGTCCGGCAGCGCGTTCACCACGGAGAAGAAGCGCACCAGCTGCTCGCTCTGGAGTCCGTCCACGTCCGTGGCAACCGCCCGGACGGGCACGTAGTACGGCGCGTCCTTCACCAGCACGGGCACCCTGAACGTGTACCGCCACGGCGCGTTCGTCAGCGTCACCGACTGCGTGTCCATCTCCAGCCGCACGGACGCGATGCCGGCGGGCGCGCTCACGTCCACGAGCACGTCCACGAGCGCCCCTTCCGCGAGCGTGTTGCCCACGGCGGGCTCACGCAGGCTCACCATCGGCCGCGTCGCGCTCGAGCTCGCGCCCAGCACGGTGACGTCCACCGTCGCCTCCGCGTCGTTGTCGCGCGCGTCGTAGGCCCGCAGGCGCAGCTTCACCTGCGTGTCCTGGGACACGGTCGGCGCCACCCAGCGCACCGGCCCGGGCACGCCCGTGAACGAGGCGACCTGCTTCGCCGCGCCGGTCCCCACCAGCTCCTCGATGGTGACGCGAGCAACGCGGTTGTCGTCCGTCACCTTCACGCGCAGGTCCAGCCCCGCGCCCGAGGGCAGCTTCGCGCCCGCCGTCGGCAACAACCACGCCACCGTCGGGTCCTGCACGTCCGGCGTCACCGTCACCTGCAACAGGGCGGGCGGAGACGTCTGGCCCCGCGAGTCCGTCGCCACCGCGACCAGCTCGTGGACCTCGCCCGTCGAGCCCGACAGCGTCAGCGGGAGCGACTCCGTCAAGTCATACAGCTGGCCCGACAGGCCCGTGACGCGCCGGAACGGCTGGCCGTCCAGGCTGAGCTCCAGGGCGTTGAGGGCGTCGGGGTCCTCCGCGCGGACCACCAGCGGGAGCGTGCCCCCCTCCGTGCGCTCCACGGCGGACAGCGTGGGCTCGAGGAAGCGCACCGAGGGAACCCGGTCATTCGTCAGGAAGACGGTGGCCGACAGCTCGGCGTCGTTGCCGCTGGGGTCCGTCACCCGGGCCACGAGCGTGGACTGGCCGCTGGGCGGGATGCTCCGCCACGTGTAGCGGAAGTGCGGCGTCCAGCGGTCCACGCGCGACACCTCCTCGCCGTCGATGAAGAACTCCATCTCCAGATTCGTCCCGCTGGCGTCCGTGCCTGACACCGCGAAGACGTACTCCGTGCCAATACCGAGCGTGGCGTTGTGCACGGGCATCGCGCGGCCGACGAAGGCCAGCGCCACCGTCGGGTCGATGGTGTCCTGGGCGTAGTAGTAGTGCGCGTCCGGCGAAGCCTGGACGTTGCCCACCAGGTCGTAGACGTTCTTCAGCGTCAGCTTGTACGTGCCGTTCGACTCCAGGTTCGCCGCGCTCGTGCCGCGCGTCACCGTCAACGTCGAGCCCGACAGGCTCACCGTGCCCGCCACGGTCGCGCCCGTGGTGGCGTTCGTCAGCACCGCGGTGGTGGCCGGCTCGCTCCCCGTGTGCATCCGGATGGGCTCGTCGAACGTCGCGCTGAACACCTTCTGCGCGAGCGGCACGGCGCCCACGGGCGCGTACACGGGCCGCGACGTCGGCGGCTTCAGGTCGCCTCGGGAGAGGGACTCGGGCAGCACCAGGCTCGCGCCGGGCTGCGACAGGTACAGCGGCACCCAGCCCGCCACTCCGGCGGGCACCTGGACATCCACGCGGGTCGACGTGAAGCCGGACAGCTTCGCGGCGGGAGCACTCGGCGCGAAGCGGACCTCCAGGCCCCGGGTGAAGCCCGTGCCCTTCAGCGTCACCCAGCCCCCGGCGAAGTCCAGCCGGTTCGGGGTGACCTCCGACACGGTGATGGGGGCCGTGTAGACGAACCCGCCCGGGACACGCGCCTCGTCACCACCGTCGACGACGCGCACCGTCACCGGCCCCGCGAACAGGGTCGACGGCGCCAGCACCCGCAGCTCCGTGCCGCTCGCGGTGTGCGTCGGGTCGGCCTCTGCCCGCGTCGCGCCGAAGTACACCTGGGACGCGGCGGAGAAGCCCTGGCCCGTGAGCGTCACCACGGTGCCACCGGCCACCGGCCCGTGGTCCGGGCTGATGTGGCTGACGCGCACGCCCGCTTCGCCGGCGCCGCCCTTGAACGAGAAGGACCAGGGGCTCAGCACCGTTCCGCCACGGTACGGCGTCGCGCCCAGGGTGACGCGCGCGGTGTAGTCACGCGAGGACACCAGCGTGTCCTCGGGCAGCGCACGCACCACCGAGCCCGAACGCTCCACGCTCGCGAGCACCTCCGTCTCCCCTTCCAGCAGGAGGATGGAGGACTGCGCCGCCACCGTCAGCGGCAGCTCGCTGGCCAGGGACACCGTCACCGGAGCCTCCGGCGACAGCGCGCCTCCCGGAGGCGGCGACGTGTGCCGGACCGTCGGATACGGCAGCGTGTCGAAGAGCTGCGTGCGCGAAGCGCCCGCGAGCAGCGCGATGCCGTCTCCCAGCAGCGCCTTCGGCAGCGACGACACCGTGTGCATGAAGAACGTGCGCTCCACGAAGCCCGGCGCCGTCGTGGTGTCGATCCACGCCGCGCGGTTCGTCCCCGCGGCCAGCAGCCACGGGCCCGCGAGCGCCACGGTGCGCGGAGTGCTCGTCGACTCATCCACCGACGTCCACGAGCCCAGCCGCCTCGGGAACGCCGGGTCCAACACCTCCACGACATGGGCCGTGCGGCCCGTGGCCACGGCGACGCGGCTGCCATCCACGGCCAGGGCCTGGGCCACGCCCGCCAGCCCGCTCACCACGGAGAGCGGCTCCAGCTCGCCGTCGCTCAGGTCTCGCAGCTCCATGCGCGACACCTGGCCCTCGTCCATCAGCACCGCCAGCGCCTCGCCCACCACGCCCAGGGCGACGACCCGCGCGGGCGCCACCGAGTGCTGAGCCACGACGACCAGCGCGTCCCGGGTCTGCGCGCCCTCGCGCAGCTCACCGAGCACCACCAGCTCGCTTCCTCCCGCCACGACCACCGTCGTCGCGCCGGGCCCCACGGCCACCGTCGACAGGGGCGCGCCGGTCACCAACGGGACACGGTCCAGCTCCTCGGGCGCGCAAGGCACACCCGGGCCGCTGCCACAGGCCCCCAGGTCGTAGCGCACCACCCCGTTCGTCCCGAGCAGCACGGCGCGGTCGCCCGACACCGCCAGCGACAGCGCGCCTTCCACACCGGCCACGCGGCCCAGCTCCAGCTTGTTGCCGGACGTCGACAGGTCGATGGCGACCAGGTCCTTGTCCCGCGCCTGCAGCAGCGTGGTCCCCACGAGCGCGCTCGCGGCCCCGCCCACCGTCAGGCTCTCGCGCTGGGCGAGCGTGAAGGTGAAGCCCGCCACCAGGGAGCTGCCCTGGGCGTTGCCGCCCGAGCCCGTCTCCACGCGTACGTCCACCGGACCGACGATTCCATCCGGCACCGTCGCCGTCAGCGTGCCCGACACATCCACCGTCGTGGTGAGCGCCGGCACGCCGCCGAACGTCACCTTCGAGCCCGCGTAGAAGCCCTCGCCCGACAGGCGGACCTGCGCGCGGCTCATCGTCTCCGCGAAGGCCGGCTCCACCTTCGTGAGCTTGGGCACCGGCAGGTAGCGGTAGGCCCCCAGCCGCGACACGGACAGGCCATCCGGATTGATGACCTCCACCGCCGCGGCGCCCGCGACGCCCGGAGGCGCCAGGACGGTGATGACCTTGCCACCCTGCGACACCGCGCAGGCACCCAGGGACGTCGCGCCCGCCAACTGCCCGCCGATGCGCACCGTGCAGCCGGACTCGAAGCCCGTGCCGTGGATCGTCAGCGTCTCACCGCCCGCCGTGAGGCCATACCCCGGGCTCACCTCACCCAGCGTCGGGCGCTCCACGGTGTTGCGCGTGGCCGTCTGGAAGCGCACCTCCGTGTCCGCGCCCAGCTCTCCGCCCTGCAGGTCCGAAAGGCCGGCTCCGACCTTGAGCACGTAGCGCGTGCCCACCGTCAGCGCGGACGCGGGGATGAACGTGGCCCTGGCGCCGCCCTCGTCCGAGCGGGCCTCCACCGTGCCCGCCACCTCCTGCGGCGACGCGGACAGCGTCTCCAGGCGAAGCTCATCCAGCGTGTCCGTGCTCGGCAGCTCCGACAGGAGCACCGCCGGGCGCGTGCCCACCGGCACCGTCTCGCCGTCCTCGGGAATGGAGCCACGCACCTCCAGGTGGTCGAGCATCACCGAGGCCAGGGTGCCGGCCAGCTCGCCGCGCCCGTCGTCGGGAGGCTGCACGGGCAGCTCCACCGCGCGACCGTTCTTGTCGAGCACCAGCGTGCTCACCATCAGGTAGCGGTCCATCATCGCCAGCGACGTGGCGTCGCCCTGGACGAGCGCATGCTCCAGCGGCGTGACAGCCCCGGCGTGCGTCACCCGGAAGCGCTGCACCTTGCCACCGCCCGCCGCGACGTACGCGATGCCCGCCGCCACGCGCGTCTGCTCCGCGGAGACGCGGCCACGGCCCGTCACGTCCGCCAGCACCAGCGCCCCCAGGAGCACCGGCGCGTCCGGCGTCTTCACGTCGATGATGGACACCTGGGCCTTGGCGCCGAGCGACACGAAGGCTCGCGAGCCGTCCATCGCGATGTGTCGCGCGGCGCCGATGAGCGCGTGCTCACCGACCTGCGCCAGGTCTCCGCGCCGCGCGTCCAGCACGAGCAGGCGCGTGCCGCCCGCGCCCTCCGTCGCGGCGAGCAGGTGGTGGCCATGCAGCGCCATCGCCGTCACGCCGCCCGGGATGAGCCGCTGCGACGTCAAACGGGGCTGCGGGTTCTCCGTGGTCCGATAGGCCCGGATGCCCGAGGCGTCCGCCGCGTAGAGCATGTCTCCCGCGACGGCCACGCCCACCGTGGCCCCCGTTCCCGGCAGCGTGTACTTCACGCTCGCCGCGGAGGGCCGCGCCACGTCCACCACCTTCACGCCCGCCGTGCCCGCGGCCACGTAGAGCGTGCTTCCCTGCTTCGCGAGCTGGTACGCCCCCGACGTCCCGCTGTCGGTGAACATCACCCGGGCCATCTGCCGGACCGCCGTCTGCTCGGAGAGGTCCGCGATGTACAGGCCGCCCTGCGACTGCGCACGCGAGCCGCCACCCTCCACCGCCGCGCCGTTGGGCCCGGTCACCTCCACCTGTCCGCCGATGGCGCCATACAGCACGCCCCGGTCCACCAGCACCTGCCGCAGCGGAGGCGTCTCCAGCCGCGCCATGGCGCCCGCGCCGTAGAGGAACGCGTCGGGCCGCACCCCTTCCTTGATCTGCGTCCCACCCGAGTGGGTGGGCAGCTCCAGCCGCGCCGTGAGGTCCACCAGGCCCGCGCCGTGGGGCGGCGCCACCGCCGTGGCCTCGTTGGCCGAGCGCACGTGCACCGTGAAGGAGCGCGCGTCACCGAAGAAGACCTTCATGTCGGGCAGGAAGCCCGCGCCGCGCAGCGCCACCTCGACGCCGCCCTGCTGACCCGAGTTGTCAGGAACGGGCGCGCTCAACTGGAGCGCCTCACGGTAGGTGAACGTCCCCAGCCGCGTCGCCGTCATGCCATCCGCGTACCCCACGCGCACCGCCGCCGGGCCGGAGTTCGTCGAGGGAGGAATGCGCACGGTGAGCGCTTCCGTCTCGGAGTCGTACACCACGTCACCCGCGCCGGTGAGGGGCGTCTCGCCCACGAACACCACCAGCCCCGGGCTGCCCAGGTTCGTGCCGTCGATGCGCACCGTCGTCGTCTCGGTCTTCAGGCCGCTCGACGGAGTCAGCTGGGTGATGGAGGGCCGCGCCCGGCCCGCCTGGTCCACCTTGAAGCGGAAGTGCACGGGCGTCGCCAGCGGATACGTCAGGCCGGCCTCGGTCAGCATCGACCGCACGCCTCCCGCCGTCAGCGACACCTCGACCTCCTCCTCCGGCTCGAAGACATGGCCCGCGTCGGGCGTGAAGAACAGGGACGACGTCCTCAGCCCCGTCGCCTCCACCCGCAGCGTCCCCTGCACGATGCGCCCCGTCGGGTGGGCGGCGGAGACGGCCTCCACCACCAGCGCGCCCGGCTGCAGCGTGTTGAGCGCCACGGGCATCGTGAAGTCGATGCGGACGTCCGTGCCCACCGGCGCCATGGCCCCATCCGCGGGAGCCGAGCCCACCGCGAGCAGCTCCGAGGACGGCACCTCCACGACGCTGCGATTCTGACCGCGCGTGGCCACCCACAGCGCGCCGCCGAACCACGTCAGGCCCGTGCCCTCCGCCTCCAGCAACGTGGACTGGAGCAGCTTCGGCTGGCCCTCGTTCGCCGTCGTCACGTCGAAGACGTACAGGCGCGTGCCCACCGTGACGTAGGCCCGGCCGGCGCGCACGGTGATGCGGGCGCGCATCATCTGCTCCAGCGTCGCGTTCGCGTCGACGGTGACACCGCCCACCCGCGCACCCGCGCGGTCATGGATGGCCAGGCGCAGGCCGTTTCCACCCGAGGCGTTGATGTTCGACGTGAGGACGTAGAAGCGGTCCGGCCCCAGGTCCAACGCGAGCCCGTCCTCCGGGTACAGCAGGATGGCGTGGTCGAACTCGGGCTGCGGTCCCAGCAGCTCGAAGACCTGGATCTGCCCGCTGGGCACGCCGGGCTGGGTGATGCTGACGTACGCCATCGAGCCCTCGATGCGCACCCCTGTGGCCAGGCCACCGGTGTTCACCCGGCCGGTGATGTACGGCAGCCGGCTCCTGCTCGCGTCCACCACGGTGAGCCCCGAGCCCTCGGCCAGCAGCACCAGCGAGCCGCTCACGTCCAGGCCGTTGACCGGGTTGTCTGTCCGCACGCCGCCCAGGCGGATGGGACGCTCCTCGAGCGTCACGTCGAAGATGTCCAGCCCCACCGCGTTCGCCGGTCCGCCCACGCCCACGTACAGCGTGTTCCCGGAGAGCCGCAGCTCGGAGATGCTCTTGGGCGGATAGCCGGGCAGCCCCAGGTTCGAGCCGAACGGCAGGTCGTAGGCGAAGGTCGCCACGTTCCACGTGTGCGTCGTCTCCGGCGTGGAGCCCGGGCGCACCAGCGTCACCGTCGCGAGCCCCGGCGCGGTCGCCGCGGGCACCGTGAAGCGCACCGTGCGCAGGTCGACGATGTCGACCGCCTCCGCCTCCAGCGACTCGCCGAAGCGGACCTTCATGCCGGGCTCGAGGACGGACTTGTCGAACGTCAGGGTGGCGCGCGTGCCCCCGCCCACCGGACCGTGGTTCGGCGAGAGGGTGGCCACCGCCTGGCCCGGGTCATCGACGAAGAAGAGCGCGAAGGGCAGCTCGGACCTCGGGCCCCCGGGGTGCTTCACCGACACGTCCACGGGGCCCGCCTGCGCCGCCGCCCTGGCGGTCAGCGACATCCGCGTGCCGCTCTCCGTCACCAGACACGTGCCCGCCACCAAGGCGCAGTTCACCACGTCCGTCCCCACCCGCACCTCCTCCGTGCCCGTGAAGCCCGAGCCCGCCAGGGTGATGGGGCCGCCCATGGTGCGCGGCAGCGTGGTGGGCGACACGGACACCAGCATGGGCACCCGGGCGTTCGCCTTGCCCGTCGTGAAGGTGGCACGGAACTCGGACAGCAGCCGTCCGGCGCGCTCATCCGTCACGTCCTTCGTGAGCACCAGCGTGTAGTCCTCCTCGGGCTTCAGCGTGCCCTGCACGGTGGCCTTCACCGTGTAGTGCCGCTTCGCATCCACGCGCTCCACCGTGAGGTCCAGGGAGACCGGCTGGCCGTTCGCGCCGAGCGCGGGCTGACCGTTCTCGCCCAGCAGGTACACGGAGCTGGGCGTCACGCTGGGCCCATGCACGGGCCGGTTGAGTCGCACCGCGAGCACGGGGCTGTCAGGGGTGATGATGGCGCCACGCTCCGGCGAGACGTCGGTGACGAAGGAGAACGGAATCTCCAGCTCCGTGAGCTTGTCGCCCCCCGCGAGCAGCAGCCGGTCTCCCGCCAGCGCCGTGTCCAGCGCGGACTCCGTGTTGCCGCCACTCACCAGCTCCGGCTCACGCGGGTTCGCCACGTTCACCAGCACCACGCCGCCATCCTTCGCGGACACGAAGAGCATGTCGCCCACCAGCCGCAGGCGCTGCGGCTGACCCGGCGTGTTGGAGAGCGTCTCGTCGAAGTCGATGCGCAGCGACTCCAGCTCCTCGGCGGTCGCCGGGTCGCTGATGTCGATGAAGAGCAGGCCCAGCTCCGCCGCCGCGACGATGGCCGTGTCGCCCACCACCACCACGTCGGTGAGGTTCGCGTCGTAGTCCAGCCGCTTCACCACCGAGGCGTCCGGGCGCGCCGAGTCGTAGATGACCAGGCTGCCGCGCGGGCCCGCCTCGGACGACCTCGCGTGGTACGTCGTGCGCTGACCACCACCAAGGCCGCCGCCGACGGAGTACTCGGGCGGCGGGGGCAGCGTGCCCTCCGGGTTGTTGCAGTAGTGCACGCCCTCGTGGTGCCCCGTGGCCACGAACAGCCGGCCACCGTGCACCATCATGCCGTACGGCTCACCGCCAGGACTGAGGCTGCCCACGAGCAGCGGGTCCGCGGGGTAGCGCGTGTCCATCAACCGGAGGACGCCGCCGTTGCCCGCCGCGGGCTCGAAGCCCTTGCAGGGCCCCGCGTCCGGCGGAGGATTCGGCACCATCTTGTTGAAGGCCACCCAGCTGCCCATGGGCGTCGGCAACAGGCGCGTCGCGAACTCGGGGTCCGCCCAGCCTCCGAACTTCGCGCGCCCCAGCTCCGTCATGGCGCGGTCATTCGCCGTCGTCACCGCGAGGCCCGACGCACCGTTGGCGATGAGGACCTGGCCCGGCAGCGTCGCCACGTCGAGCGAGTCCGACGTCAGCTCCAGCTCCGGCCACGGCGTCTGCGCGGGCAGGTAGCCGAACAGGATGGCCTGCAGCAGGTCCACCCGGGCCGGGTTCGGGTTCAGCGTCTGGCCAATCGAGGCCAGGGCCTGACCGGGCATCCGCACGTCGAACGTGGCGGCCGTGAACGCGTCGAAGAAGTACCCCTCGTCGACGTGCGTCCCCTGGAACTCCTTGCGCTGACGGTTGCCCCGGATGGAGGCGCCGGCGGCGGAGTACAGGTAGAGCGGCGAGTCGAGGTCCGCCACCAGGGCGCGGGTGTTGAAGTCGTTGACGGAGACCACGCCGTCCGAGGGCAGCACGGGTCCCGTCGCGTTCTCAGGACGTCCACGCTCCAGGCCGTAGCCCACCTTGCGCGCCAGGCGCACGTCCTCGAACAGGTCCGTCCCCGTCTCGGAGCCCCGGTTGTCCGGGAGCTGCGACGTCACGCGGACCTCGGCGAAGCCGTCCTCGCCGAACGAGCCCAGGGGCGCCGTCAGCGTCAGCTCCTCGGTGGACACCACCTGGACACCCGTGGCCTGCAACGTGCCGACATACACCTTCGGCGGTCCGAGCGCGCCATAGGCCCACGCCGGCAGGAAGCCGTCACCGCGCAGCCGCATGGGGCTGCCGCCGAACGGGTTGAGGAAGCGCGGCGTCGCGGCCGAGAGGAAGAGCGGCGCCTTGTACAGGAAGCCACCCGCCCTGCGGTCCCACAGCCCCGAGCCCGACACGAGCACGCCCGCGTCGTTCACGACGCCGTTGATGACGACCACGTCCGCGAGCCCCGGCTCTCCGCCCGGGACCATGACGACGAGCCGCTCCGACGACGCGGGCCCGTCCGACGGGAGCACGGTCGCCTTCGCGCCGCCAATCAGGACGGTGGTCTCCTCCGCGAAGTTGCGGCCCAGGATCTGGACGAACGAGCCACCCCCGGTGGGCCCCACGCGAGGCACCACCTGGGAAATCTCCGGACGCGCGCCCTCGTCGGCCGCGGCATCCAGCACCACCGAGAACGGCGTCAACAGGTGCTTGCCGTCCGGCGTGAGCAGGTCGGTGGACACGGAGAGCTGGAGCACCGCGCTCGGAGGCAGCGGCCTCTCCGGACGGAAGCGCACGAGCACCGTGCTGACGGGCTGCTCCGCGCTCCCAGCCTCCAGGTCCGCGCCGGGCGCATCCGGGCCCAGCCACTCCACGCCGTCCACCCTCAGCGACACGGCCTGCTTCGCGCTCTCCGGCGTCACCGTCGTCGAGAACGACAGCATCATCGAGGACAGGTCCAGCGGGACGACGTCGCCCGACTTCACGCTCGCGGAGACCAACGTCAGCTCCGCCGCCTGACCGAACTCCAGCGCCCAGCCCGCGGCGCCTCGGTTCCTGGCGCTCACGACGCGGCCTCCCGCCACCGCGACCCGCTCGGCGGCGCCACCGTTCGCACCCGCGACGTGGTGCATCAGCCGAGGCGCCGCCAGGTTGCTCAGGTCCACCACCGCCACGCCCGCCGCGCCCACCGCGACATAGGCCACGTCCCCCACCACCCGTACATCCGAGGCGAAGCCCTTGAGCACGTCCGTGCCCACCGACGCGCCCCGCTGGGGGGCATCGGGGTTGGACACGTTCACCAGCACCAGGCCCTCGTTGCCCGCCGCCACGACGGCCCAGTGGTCCCGCCGCAGGCGCACCCGCTGGACATCCAGCGCCAGCGAGCCCCGCTGCGACGGACGCTTGTCCACCCGCACCGTGTGCAGCTGGCCCCCGGTGAAGCGGTGCCCCGGCGTCCACGTGCCGGTCCCCACCACCGCGAGGCCCTCTTCCACGGCCAGCGCGCTGACCTCGGGGGCCAGCGGCGACTTCAGCGTGTGGAGCAGGAACGCCGCGTTCGTGATGTCGAAGCCGAGCAGACCGCCCTTGCCGGCCGCCGTCAGCAGCCGGTCTCCGCGCAGGTCCAGACCGAAGGCCGCGCCGTCACCGGCGGACGTGGTCCGCACCAGCTGGGGCCGCGCGGGGTTGGAGATGTCCAGCTCCAGGACCGTGGCCGCCGAGTACGAGCTCTGGCCCCGCATCGAGCCCGAGCCCAGGAACAGGCGGTCATTCCACTCGGACGCGTACGCGATGGAGAGCAGGTCCGCGCCCAGGTAGTCCCACTTCCCGATGATGCGGTCGTCCAGCCGGTCATTGTCCTCGTCGATGAGCTCGCTGCGGCGCTCGGGAGGAATCGGCGTCCCGGCCAGGCGCCCCTTCAGGTAGAGGCCCGACAGGTCGACGATGCGCAGCCCGCCCGCGCCCACCATGTAGACGTGGTCGCCGATGGCCACCATGTCGCGAATCTCGCCCTGGAACGCCACCGAGGCGTCCGTGGGCTGGTCGAAGATGTACGCATCCTCGAGCACCGCGGGCGGAGCGCCGTCCTGGACCACCGACACGTCCACCGCCCCACGAAGCCCGTTGGGCGTGTACGCCTCCAGCCGCTTCATGCCCAGCACGCGCACGCGCAGCGCCGGCGTGGTGCCGAACAGCACCCGGATGGTGCCGCTGGTGGAGAAGCCGTTGCCCTCGAGCACCACCTTCGTGCCGCCCGACGACGGGCCACGCCCCGGTGTGATCGAGACCAGCGACAGCGGCCGCGTGTAGATGAACGCACCCGCGCGTGTCAGCGAGGTGCCCGAGAGGTTGCGCACCTCGATGGCCACCGCGCCGTCCACCGTGGACACGGGCGTGCGCACGGTGACTTCGTTCGCCGACACGGACTGGATCTCCGCGGGGAGGCCGCCGATGCGGACCTCCAGGCCCGCCTCGAAGCCGCGTCCCGTCAGCGTGACGAGCGTGCCGCCCGCCACCGGGCCCTCGCGGGGCGAAATCGTGTCGACCACCACCTGCCGCGACACGGTGTCGCTGGAGGTCTCGAACTCGGTGACGAAGCGCCCGGGCATGAGCGAGCCGTCCGGCCCCTGGGCCTGGAGACCGGCGATGACCAGGCGGTAGCGCGTGCGTCCCGCGAGCGCGCTCACGGGGTCGATGACGAGCTTCTGGACGCCCTCCTCCACCGGCGTCCGGAGCTCCGTGGTGATCTCCTCACCCAGCGCGGAGCCATCCAGCGCGTACAGGCGCGCGTTCACCGACGACACGTTCCGGATGGGGACGTTGAGCTCGGCGACGAGCGTCTCCAGCGTGGACACGCCCAGCTCGGAAGCGGCCGGACGCATCGCGGTCACCATGGGGAACGGCACCGCGACGACGGCGAACCCATCATTCGGCGTGGGCAGGTTCCTCGGCGAGAAGACGCCGTTGATGCTGGCCACGACCACGCCCCGGTCGATGCCCACGTCGGCGAGCGACGTCGCCGGCCACAGGTCCACCGCATCCACGGCGAGCGGAGCGTCGATTTCGGAGGCGGCCGACAGCTGGAGCACGCCCGCGCCGGCGTTCACGCCCAGGTGCGGGCCCAGCGCGGACTGGAAGAAGCGCGTGCCCACCAGGGACGGAATGGACGCCACCTTGCGCGGCAGCGTGGGCGGAGACAGCGACACCGTGGCCGCCGTCTCGAGCGAGGCGAGGCCCCGGCCCGAGTGGATCGCGAGGTCCCCCACGTCCGGCGTCTCTCCCACCACGGGGAAGCCCGGGCGCGCCAGGTCCACCGTCAGGGTGGCCGCGGCGTTCCCCAGCCGGGCCCGCAGCACCGCGTGGCGGCCGAGGATGCGCACCTGCTCGATGGAGGGCGTCTTGACGGTGCCGTTCATGACGAACGACTTCACGGCGCCCAGCAACATGGGGCGCAGCGGCTCCACCAGCGAGAACACCGCCAGGCCGCTGTCTCCCGCGGCCACGAGCGCCAGGTCATCCACCACCGCGACATCCAGCGCCTCGCCCTCGTAGGGCAGCGCCTGCACCAGCTTGGGCTCGGTCGGCTTGCTCACATCCACCACGAGCAGCGACGGGCCACCCTCCCCCACCATGTCCACATGGGTCAGCTCGGCCGCGTCGGCCGCCACGTACGCGATGGTTCCGCGCACGGTGAGCGCCTTCGGCTCGTAGGGCGGCGGGAACGAGACGCCGCCCATCATCCCGGCGTTCTCCGGCACGGAGACGTCGATGACCGACAGCGCGCCTTGCGTGCTGCGCTTGAGCACGTCGATGACGTCGACGCCCTGCTGGATGGACGCCTCGGAGAGCACGTAGGCGCGGCCCCCGGAGATGACGAGCGGCCCGGGGCGGCCCTGCGGCATCCGGTCCGACGGGCGGCCGTCCGTGCCATCGATGGAGGGCTGGTACCGGCCGATGCGCTTCGTCGTCGACAGGTTCGTGTAGAGGTACGCGCTCTCGGCCACCGCGAGCTGCCCGTCCGGGTTGGCGACGAAGACGTCCGCCGGACCGTAGCCGCCCTCGGGCGTCTCCACGAGCAGCCGGCCCGGCGACAGCACCGTGACGGAGCGCGCCGGGCGCCCCCGCGCCGTCTGCGAGCCGTGGCCCCGGAAGTAGACCTCCGCGCCGTGCTGGAAGCCCGCGCCGGACAGCTCCACCATCTGCCCGCCCGCCAGCGGCCCCGAGGCCGGCGAGGCGTGGCTCACCTGGAGGATGTCCATGAAGATGAAGCCGCCCAGGAGGCTGCCCTGCAGCCCGCCGGGGTTGACCACGGTGACGCGCGCGGGGCCCTCCACCTGCTGCGGCGTGCGCGCGGTGAGGCGCGTGCCGGTCTCATCGACGGAGACCTCCGTCGCCTCCGCGTTGGAGAAGTACACGCGCGCGCCCTGCGCGAACCGCTCGCCGTGAATCGTCACGCGCGTGCCGCCATCCACCGGGCCCGCGCGAGGCACCACGCGGTCCACGCTGGGCAGCTCGCCCTCCGTCGTGCGCGTGCGGAAGCGCGAGAGGTAGCGCCGCTCCAGCGTCTGGCCGAAGGTGCTGCCCAGGCCCGCCTCCACCGCGATGGAGTGCTCCTTGCCGCGCGCCAGCTTCACGCCCGCGGGCAGCACCAGCTCGACGCGGAAGGCATCCGTCGCGCTCACGCGCACGTCGGCGGTCACCACGCGGCCGTTCAGCAGGCCCTCGCGCAGGATGACGCGCGACGCGCTCACCGTGGCCGCGTCCACCGGCTGCGAGAAGCCGACCGACAACACCGGCGCCTCGAACGACACCTGCTCCGCGCCGTCCGCCGGGGTGACGTCCGTCACCAGGAAGCGCGGCAGGGTGAACTCCGCCACGCCCTGGTGACCGAAGAGCGTCATCGGCCCGCCGGACGTCATCTCCACGTCGCCCGCCGCGGGGACGTTGGCGCGCACGGACGTCGTCGTGACGCCCTCCGCGTCCACGATGGAGGCCGTGAGCAGGCCCTTCACCGGCCGGTTCGTCGGGTCGATGAGCTGCACCGTCGACACCGACACGTTGCCCAGGCCGGACACGGAGCGCTGGCCGGTGGCCAGCAGGTCCGCGCGTCCCGGCGCGTGGGAAAGCAGCGACAGCACGCGCGGCGCGGCGCGCACGTCCACCACCGCCAGAGAGGCCGAGGCCCCCTGGCAGCCCACGTGGACGCGCTCGCCCACCACCGTCACCGTCTCCGCGCCACCCGGCACCGCCGCGTACCCCAGCTCACCGAGCTTCGGGTCCAGCAGGTCGAACACCCGCAGGCCGCTCGTCCCCGCGGCCACCAGCAGCTTGTCGCCAAGCACCGCCACGTCGCGCGCAGGCGCCGGCGTGGGCAGCGTCGTCACGCGCTGGGGGTAGTCGCGGTCCGACAGGTCCACCACCACCACGCCCGCGGCGCCGTTGGCCACGAAGGCGAGCTGCCCCGCCGCCGCCACGCCGCCCACCTCGGGGCCGGACAGCTCGATGCTTCCCTGCTGGAGGATGTTGGCCGCGTCGTTCGTCTTGAACAGCACCAGCTCACCGTTGCGCGCCGCCGAGTCGTGGCGGACGCTGACCAGCGCCAGGCCGTCGTGGAACGCCGACGCCACCGGCGCGCCCTGCAGGGCATGTCCCACCAGGGCCGCCAGGGGGGCGTCCGTCACGCGGAAGAACTCCACGCCACGCGAGAAGGGCGCGCCCTTGGGCAGGCCCGTGGCGCCGACGATGCCCAGCCCCTCGCCGTCCACCGCCAGGGCGGACAGCCGCGTGCTCTCACCCGAGCCACCGAAGGGCTTGTAGGGCGCGCGGGAGGGCCGCATGCCGGCCTCCACCTGGACCACGGGCGTCGCCTTCGGGTTGCCCGACAGGTCGCTCGCGAGCGCATGGAGCGTGATGGCCTTGCCGGCCATCGGCGTGGGCACCAGCCACGAGTAGCGGTACTGGGGCCGGTTCGCGCTGCTCGTCACCGGCACCACGGAGGCGCCGACCTGCTCGGACACCGGCTGGCCGGCGACGTTGGTGTAGGCGGCGTGGAAGGCGACCTCGTGGATGCCGGCGTTGTCCTCGGCGAAGGCGGACAGGAGCAGCGGGTCGCCTTCGGTGACGACGTCCAGGTGCGGCGGGTCCACCAGCTCCACCTCGGGCACGGTGGTGTCGGGGATGGTGCCCACCTTGCGCTCGGGCGTCTCCACCTCCTGCCCCGCCTTGTCCACCGCCACGGCCTTGATGAAGAACTCACGGCTGCCGCTGCCGATGGGCGCCACGAAGCTGCCCACGTAGGCGTTGGGGCGGCCGGGGATGCCCGCGGGCGTCAGCGCCGTGGCCACCTTGCGGCCGTCCACGAAGAACGACACCGCCTCGATGCCGCTGTCCACGTCGAAGGCGTTGGCCTCCAGCCGCAGCCGCGCGCCCGCGAAGACGGTGCCATCGGGCTCCGGCCGCGTCAGCTCCACCGAGGGGAGCTGGTCCGCCACCACGCTGAACGCGATGGGCTCCGACTGCGTCGCCTGTCCGGCGGTGTCCACCGCGCGAGCGGCGATCCACAGCCGCTTGCCCACGTCCGCCGGGTCCGCCACGTGGATGTGCTCGAACGGGAGCTGGAAGCGGCGCCCCACCTCGGCCAGCTGGTCCCTGGCGGGCCCCACCAGGAACGTCACGTAGGACACCGCGACGTCGTCGCCTGTCTCGGTCGCGAAGGTGCTCGGCAGCTTCGCCACCACCTTGAACGGCGGGTTTCGCAGCGACACCGTCGGCGGCCTGTCGTTGATGGCGCTCACGGTGACGATGTCCGACGAGGCCCGGTTGCTCAGGTCCACGGCCCGGGCGGTGAAGCGCAGCGGCACGCTCACGCCGGCCTCCGTCACCAGGTTCTTGGGCACCAGGTAGGAGAAGCGATACGGCGGCGCGGGGACCTGGGCCAGCTGCGTCTCCGCCCCGTCGCCCACCTTCACGAAGAACGTCACGCTCGCCACGCCCACGTTGTCCTCGGCGCGCGCCTCCACATCCATCCGCAGGCCGGACACCATCGCCGAGCCGTTCGCCGGGGACACCAGCTTCACCACCGGGTCCTGCGTGTCCGCCTTCGCCTGCACTGTCACTTCACGCGCCTGGACCGTCCTGCCCGACGAGTCCCGCGCGTTGGCGCGAATCGTCAGGTGACGCCCCGCCGAGCCATGCGGCAGCGGGACGCGGAAGGAGTACGGACGGGTGGCGCTGGCGAAGCGCAGCGGCCCCTCGACCCCACCCTCGACGGTGACCTCCACGCGCTGGACCTCGACGTCGTCCTGCGCGGCCACCAGCACGGCGAAGTCGCGGCCCTCGGTGACGATGGCGCCATGCGCCGGCTGCGCGATGGCCACCGTGGGAGGCTGGTCGCCCACCACGGAGAGCACCACCGTCTGCGAGCTCACCTCATGCCCGAAGCTGTCCACCGCGTGGCCGCGCAGGCGCAGGGTGCCCCCCGTCGACGCGGGCACCGGCACCAGGAAGCGGAACGGCGGCTGGTTCAGCGTGGCGACAGGCGCCGTCTGGTCATCCAGGTAGAGCGACACGGACGTGACGCCCACGTCGTCCTCCGCCGACAGGATGACCGGCAGCGGGTTGTCCGCGACCACGGTGGTCCCATCCGACGGGGAGAGGATGGCCAGCGCGGGCTCGCGGTCCCTCACGATGTCGATCTGCTGGTACTCCAGCTCGCCCTGGTTGCCGGAGACGTCACGGGCGCGCGTGGCGATGAAGTACGGGACCAGGTCCAGGCCGCCCAGCTCCGAGAGCCTCGGCACGGAGTACTGGAAGGTCACCACCGGCGAGTACACGTCGAACGGCGAGCCGGGCAGCCCGTTCTCCGACGGGAAGCCTCCGGCGACGTGGATGAGCTTCAGACCCTCCGCGCTCGGGCCGGCGTAGATCTCCACCCGGTCCACGAAGGCGTTGTCGTGCGCCTGCACCTGGATGAGCACGGGCGTGTTCTCGATGACGTCGCGGCCCAGGCTGGGGCGCAGCACGTTCGCCACCGGCAGGGCCGTGTCCTCGGCGATGCGGATGCGCCGCTCGACGGAGGAGCGGTTGCCCTCCAGGTCGCGAGCCTCGACGCGCAGGAGCACGTGGCTCTCCGTGCGCGTGGGGTCCAGGCGCACGAAGCCCGGGGGCAGAGACAGCAGCCCGCGGAAGATGCGGAAGCGGGAGATGTCCTCGGGCGCCACGCGCAGGGCCGCGAGCGTGTCTCGCACGGTGACGTCGGCGGCGACGGGGTTGCCCTCCGGGTCGAAGAGCGTGGGCACCACGGTGCCGTCGCGCTCGGCGAGCTGGAGCGCGGGCTTGCCGTTGACGAAGAACTCCACGCCCGTCACCTTCGTGTCGTCCGCGGCCAGCGCGCCCAGGCGCAGCTGGATGCTGCCTTCGACCAGGTAGGCATCCGCCGCGGGCTCCAGGAAGGCGAGCTGCGGCGCGCGCGGCCTGCGGCTCTCGATGACCAGCCGCGCGCTCTTCTCCTGATTCGCCGTGTCCTTGACGGTGAGGGTCAACACCGTGGGCTGCCCATCCGCGCCCATGGGCGGCGTGAACTTCACGTTCAGCGACTTGCTGCCCGTCGCCGCCGGCGTGAAGGGCCGCGTATCGGGCAGGCCGTCTCCGTAGGTCGTGGTGACGGAGGCCACGCCCACGTCGTCCTTGACGGTGAAGTGCAGTGTCGCCTCCTTGCCCTGCAGGAGGCTGACGAAGCCGTTCTCCAGCTCCGCGCGGTGGATGGTCTCCCCCGTGGCCACCAGGCGATCCAACTGGAGCGTCGGCGCGGCGTCGGGGACGATCTGCACGAACACCGGATGGGACACGGCGTCGTTGCCCGCGCGGTCCGTGACGAGCGCGTCGAGCTTGACGGGCCCCAGCGTCGTGCGCTGCAGGGTGAGCTCCACGTCCTGCGAGGTCCCCACCAGGAGGGTGTCGCCCTGGGGCTCACCGTTCACCAGCAGTTGGACCTTGGCCAGGCTCGCGTTGTCCGCGGCGCGCAGGCGCACCTTGAAGGGCTGGCCCGTCACCGCCGAGGCGCCCTCCCCCAAGCCGACGAAGGCCACCGTCGGGTCCACCGTGTCGGGCACCACCCTCAGGACGCGAGCGTCCTTCGCCACCACGCCCGCCGTGTCCACCGCGACGGTGGTGAGGCGCGCGTCCGTAGCCGTCCACGCCGCCGGGATGCGGAAGCCCGCTTGACGCACGCTCAGTTGCCCCGCCGTGAGCGTCGCGGACAGCGGGTCCACCGTCAGGCGCTGGCCCGCGGCAGCCACGCGGACCTGGTGCGGCTGGCCGGACTGGTAGCGCAGCGCCAGCTCGGAGACGAGCACCGGGCGCGAGTCCCCACCGACGGCGTGCAGCGACACGAGGACCTGCTCCACCTCCACCGCGTTCTTCGGGAAGCCGAGGTCCACCTCGTACAGGTTGCCCGCGTCGAGCGTGAGCACGCGCGTCTGCGTCAAATCACCGGAGGGGAATAGGGCCTTGAAGGCCGCCAGCTCCGCCTGCGCCTCGGTCGACAGCTGCGGCTTCGGTCGCAGGTGGTAGGAGACGTGCGCCTGGGCACCGTGCGAGTCCGCGGCGACCTTCAGGCGGAGCTGCCCGACGCCGTTGTCCGAGTTGTGGGCCGCGTGCGGCGTGACGCGCACCGCGCCGTCCTCCCCCGTCACCACGAAGGTGAACGGGGTGCCCGCCGACGTGCCGCTCCCCGGCTGGGCGCCGAAGGTGAGCGTCGCGCTCGACACCGCGTGGTTCGACAGCGAGAAGGGCACCTGCGGCGTGCCCGTGAGCAACGGGGCATCGAGCGCCAGGCCCGTGGCCGTCGCGGACTTCACCTCGGAGGTGGAGGCGACGAGCCACGCAGCGCGCAGCCCCACGTCATCCTGGAGCTCCATCGAGCCCGTGTAGCGCTGCTCCTCGATGAGGTCCCCGCTCGTGGGCGACACCCAGCGGACGACGGGCGCCGCGTCGGGCACCAGCAGGCACGAGTAGCCGGACACCGTGGTGCGCCCCAGCGTGTCCGTCGCCGTGGCCTCGAAGCTCACGGTGCGCGACGCACCGCTCGTCAGCGTGGGCATCACGAACGGACCGCTCAAGCTCACCGAGGCCGCGGGCAGCGTCTCCGGTCGCTGCTCGAGCCCCTCGATGCCCTCGGGCTCCTCCAGGCCATCATCGAAGCTCATGGCGAGCGACTGCACCGCGCTGTCGTCGGACGCCTGCGCCTGGAGGGTGACCTCCGAACCGGACACGCACGTCTTCGCGTCGGGCACGCCTCGCAGCGAGATGCGCACCACCGGCGGCAGCTTGTCCTCGGGGGTGATGATCTCGAACTCGACCTTGGACGTGTCGGTGGGGTTGCCGGCCGGGTCATACGCGCGAGCCCAGACGACGTGCTTCTCGGGCGCGGTGTTGGACGGGTCCGTGCCAGTGCGCTGGACGGGAATCGTCCCCGAGTAGGTGCCCACGTAGCGCCGGCTGACGAGGATGTCGCCGGGGCCCTGCGGGTTGGGGGCGCGGACCTCCTCGAAGTCCTCGTGGCTTGCGCGCAGGTAGTCCTTCTGCGGCTCGGGCCGGATCTCGACACCGTCCAGCACCACGGCGACGCGCGAGACGCGCACGTCGTCGGAGACATCCACGCGCAGCCCCAGGCTGCTGCGGTTGGCGACCTGCAGGGGCTGCGTGGCCGTGCCGGGAATCGGCGACAGGAGCAGCGCGGTGGGGTGCTCCACGTCGTCGATGACGTCGAGCAGCACGTCCTCGTGGCCGAGCTGGGGCACGGGGCTCACGTCCTTGGCGACGACACCCACCGAGCGCTCGGACGCGGGCGTCGTCGACGTGACGATGGGCGCGCGCACCACCAGCTTCTGCTGGATGGCCGTGTTGACCGGACCGATGAACGGCTCCAGCGTCACGCCGCCGGAGCGCCCCGCGACGCTCGCCACGCCCTCGTCGTCGGACACGGTGAAGGTGATGGTGACGTCCTGGCCCTCCTTCACGACTGAGTTCCGCGCGGGCAGCATCAGGTTGACCACGGGCGCGGTGTTCTCCACCGCCTGGAGCACCAGCCGGCGCTCCGCGGAGCGGTCCCCGTCATCCACCACCTCCGCGCGCAGCCGCAGCGGATGGCCCGCGTACGCGGCCGGCACGTCCAGCTTCCACTTGAACACCTGGTACAGCCCCTCCTCCGTCCCGGTGTTGACGGAGCCCACGGGCGACTCGGGCGCGTCCGGGTTCTTGGGCTGGAGGGGGTCCTGGAGGAAGAGCCGGGCGTTCTTGACGTGGACGTTGTCCGTGGCGACCACGACGACGTCCACGCTCCGGTTGGGGCCCGCGAACACGCGCGTGCCCTCGGCGGGGCTCCGGAAGGCCACCATGGGCGGCTCTTCGTCCACCTTCACGTCGAGCGTGAGGCTCACCGTCTTCGTGTTCTTCTCGTTGTTGCTGTCGGTGACCTCGGCCTCCAACCGCACGCTCCCCGCCGTCGAGGGCAGACGCAGGTCGAAGCGGTACGGCGGCAGCGTGGCGACACCGGCGGAGTGGCGCGTGGCGCCGCGGTACTCGAAGAGCTCCACCCTGGAAACGGCGACGTCGTCCTCGGCGTGGAGGACGATGGGGACGAGCGTGTTCGCGGTGCCGACGAAGCCGGGGCTCGGACTGAGGAACTCCACGGTGGGCGGAAGGTCCCCCTGGAGGGTGACGGTGTGGCTCACCTCGTCGTGATTGTCCGAGGTGTCGTAGGCGCGCGCGGTGAGCTTGAGGCTCGTCTTGGGGACCGCGCCGTCGAAGAAGTGCTCGGTGGGGATGACGGTGTAGCTGATGAACGAGCCGGGCACGCCCGCGTTGTCGCCGGGTGAGGTGTCGGTGAAGACGGGCGTGTTGAGCTCCTCGCCCAGGAAGAGCTCCACGCGTTTGGCGCCCACGTCGTCGAAGCCGGCGATGGTGACGAGCAGCCCCTGCGAGTTGGGCACCTTCACCAGGTGCTGCGGCGTGAGGATGTTGACCTTGGGCTTGTTGAGGTCCGGGCGGATCACCACGTCGACGGCGTTGCTCTCGCGCTCGTGGCCCTGGGCGTCGCGGGCCGTCGCGGTGAGGTGATAGGTGGTGGCCGTCGTCACCACGGACGTGCGCCACGTCACCCGGTAGGGCGGCACGGAGGACTGGCCCACGGGCACGCCGTTCACCTTCCACGTCACCTGCGGCGCCTCGCCGCTGTCATCCGAGGCGGCGGCGGTGAGCAGCACCTGCGTGCCCCCCACGTACGAGTCCGTGAAGGTGGGCGTCTGGATGGCCACGTTGGGAGGGCCGTCCTGCACGACGACCGCCTCGAAGCCGACGCGGCGCTCGATCCCGCCATGGTCGATGGCCTGAATCTCCACCCGAGGCCGACTGCCCGCGGAGCCCGCGGGCGGCGTCCACAGGAGCCGGAAGTTCTGCGAGCCCTGCGCGGTGCCGCCCTGCCCTCCTTCGTCCAGCCGCGTGGTGGCCACGGCGTTGCCGTTGACCAGCAGTGCCACCTTGACGCCGAAGGACAGCGCGTCGTCCCCCACGGTGCCCTCGACGGCGAGCGGCACCTTCTCCGTCACCTCCACCGTGCTGCCCAGCGGGGCGCGGCGGGTGATGAGCGGAGGCGCGTTGCCGACGATGCGCACGAGGACGGCGGAGCCCTCCGCGGTGGCGCCATGGCGGTCCACGGCGATGGCCTTGATGGAGGCGCCCGTGCCCGCGCTGCCCGGCGGCGGCACGTAGCTCACCTCCCACAGCGGGACGGCGACGATCTCCTGCGGCACCTTGTCGGGGATGGGGCGCAGCTCGATGCGGGCCGTGGACGACGCGCCCACGGGGGCCCCGTCCACGGTGAAGCGCACCACCTGGAAGTCCAGCGGGGACAGCGTGCCGGACGTCCAGGCGCCGCTCGTCACGCGGAGGATGTGCGGGATTCCCTCGATGAGGTTCGCGCCGGAGACGGGCTGTTCGTAGACGACCTGTCGGGTGCTCGGGCCCGGGGGCTGCGTCACCTTGACCTGGAGCACGGCGGGCGTGGACTCCTGGTCACCGGAGTCCACGGCGATGGCGGACAGCTTGAAGGTCGCCCCCACGCTCGGCGGGGCCTGGATGCGCAGGGTGTACGGCGCGGTGTCGTCGATGACGGTGGGCACGCCGTTGACGAGGAAGCTGACGTGCTTGACGGCCACGTCGTCGGAGGCCACGGCGCGCAGCTCCACGCTGGCGCCGGCGGCGATGGAGGTGGGGCCGGACAGGCGCACCGAGGGGACGCCGTCCTTCGCCTCGACGCGGCGGGTGTCCGTCCACGGCTCGTTCTCCGAGGTGAGGTGGGTGGCGGTGATGGTGGCGCTGCCGGGGGCGAGCGAGGTGACCTTGCCCTCGGAGCTGACGGCGACGATGGCCGGGTGCGAGGAGCTCCAGGTGGTGCGCAGGGTGCTCGGGGTCAGGTCGATGACGCGGCCGGTGACGGGGTGGTCCAGGCGGCCCTGCAACTGGAGCTGGAGGCTGTCCTTCACGCGCGCGAGCGTGACGGTGTCCGGGAGGATGCTCACGCCCGCGATGCGGGAGGGGTCCGTGACGATGACGGGGACCTCGCGGGTGCGCTCGGCATACGTCACCTTGACGGTGGCCTCGCCCTGCGCGAGCGCGATGACCTCACCGGACTGGGTGACGGCGACGACGGCGGGATTGCTGGACTCGTAGAGGACGCCGCGGCGGCCGCCGGAGAGGTCCGCCTGTCCGGCGACGGCGAAGTTGCCGAAGACCTTGAGGTCCTCGCGCTGGCCCACCTGCTCCAGTAGGAGCGAGCTGGGCTGGGCGGTGATGTCGACGAGCGGGTCGAAGGACGTGGAGCTGGTGAACTCGACGGCGGAGGTGTGGACGGTGCGGCCGAAGGGGTCCTGGAGGGAGACGTCGGCGATGACGACGCCGTCGGGGGGCAGCCTTCCGTCGGTGGTGGGGATGAAGAAGCTGATGCGGCCGGGGGTGGCGACGTGGGGGCGGCCGACCCGCCGGCGCGCGGTGACGAAGGCCTGGGCCTCGGCCTCGCCGAGGTCACCGTGCACGGTGCGCAGGGCGAGCGCGGAGGCGCCCATCATGGAGAGCTCGGCCAAGGCGACCTGGCCGGTGTAGGCGACCTGGAGGACGATACCGCCCGCGGTGGCGTCGGAGCGGACGGTGACGGGCGTGGCGGCGAAGCCGGGCGGGCTGCCCTTGGCGTTGAAGGTGGTGACGAAGGGGGTGCCCGGAACGGAGTCGGACCCGATGGGCGTGGCCGTGACCTTCAGGGCGCCGTCGTCGGGGAAGGCGACCTTGAGGGGCACGAGCACGTGGAAGGGCACGGCGCCCGCGAAGTCACGCTCGACCCGGAGGTTGGAGGTGGCGACGAAGGAGCCGTGGGCGTCCGAGGTGCCCTCGAGGGTGACGAGGACCTGGGAGACCTGCTGCTCGATGTCGAAGCCGATCTCGACACTCTGGGCGCCGGGGCGCAGAGGCGCGAGGGGATAGGCCGCCGTCACCACGGGGGGCTCCGCCCGGGCCACCAGAGCGAACCCCAGACACAGCACCGTGAGCACCGCGCGAACACCGCTCCAACCCTGACTGTTCACAGCCCCTCCCACCGACGAACCACGAACTCCGGAACCCCCACCTGCACGCCGCCCACTTCCCGACAATCGAGACGCACCTACCCACATACGGGGCCACCCATTAATTGAGGTCGTCAGGCCTTCCGCTTTCCCTCACGGGAGCGGGAATCGAGGCGCTCGGACACACCTCCGGCGTGGCGTCGCGGGTCAACCGCGACTGCGTTCACGCCTCGGGGTTATCGAGATTCTTCAGCGCGGAAGCGCCCTGTCAGGGCTCGCCTTCACGAACCAGGAACGCGCCGCCAGACGACGACATCGCATACCGGCCGGAACAGACGGGACAACAGTCGCTTACATAGTCCGTGCGAGTGCCTGGCCGCATCCGGCACCACGCACCGAAATAGGTGGGGGGTTCCATGAACGAATCACCTCAGGAGTTCGCGACTCACCGCTTCCCTGCCGCCACGATCCCCGAAGTCATCTCTTCACCCCACCTTCAAATACCCACGAACCCTCTCGACGGCCTCATCAAGAGGCGCCATCTCATGCTCCTCCCCCAACCCACTCGCCCCAGGAACGCCGAAGATCCACTTCCCACTCTTCTCGTAGATGATGAACGGATCAATCACCTTCATGCCCTCGAGTCGTCGCCGACCCACGATCCGGCATCCCCCCTTCTCGTTGAAATCAGCCAGAAAACCAGCCCCCCCGCAGAACAACCACCGCCTCATCAGGGTTCATTTCGCCCCCGGGCCATGCAACGCGATAGGAGCCCTCTTCTGAGGACACTCTCCTCCCGCCTCAGGAAGAGGCTCACAACTCGTCCCAGAAGAGAGGGTTCTCAGGGGGCGCAACGGGCACGGATGCCTCGTAGCGGCCATTTCTTACAATCACACGACACCACAACTCCGTCCGGCAATTCGGACAGACGTCAACGCCATAGGCCCAAAAACTGCCGCTCCGAAGCTCGTATCGAGGCGCATAGACCGGGCGCTTCTTGTTCGTCTCGCGACCGAAGACATCGTCTCCTCGCTCGAAGACTTGATCATCCAGCAGGCCAACATGGGACTGGAAGACGACCCTCACTTCGGTCCGGCAGTTCGGACAAGTACCATCCCAAACAAAACCGTTGGTCTGGCTCATGGCACCTCCGGCACCGACTGGTAGTGGATCCCGTTGACTTTCGCCTTCCTCCCATGGTTCCCCGCGAACCGCAAGAAGGTTCCGTCCGAGGAGACAAAGGGGATTCCCAAGGCTTCGGCAAACCCACTGTGGATGATGTCGTTGTAATGCGAGTGGTCACCACGTCTGGCTCGATCCCCTAGACCTGGCTTGTTCTTGTTCGCGGCGTCGCGAAGGATCTTCTCGACCTCCTTGAAGCGATCCGTATTCCTGAGATTCCTGGCGTTCTCTCCCGTCAACACCACGACATTCTTGAACTTTCTCAAGAAGCGTCGGTGCGCCGCCTGGCTTCTCTTGATGTTGAGGATCTCGCGATAGCCCGTCGGCGTGATGACCCAGAGATAATTGTCATTCCCAAGCAGTTTCAGCGCATCAACATGTCTCGGATTGGTGCTTCCCCTGTGCGCCTTGAATGCCATCATCACGACGTCACTATCGAGAACAGGGTCGACTGGCTCGGCCTTGCGCGGGGGAACCACCGAGGGCATCGCATCGTCGAGCATGCGCCGCTCGACCCCCGAGCCCGCGTGCAGGGCCTTGCTGTGGGCCTTGAGGAACCACGCTCCAAGTCCCGCGGTCGCCGCATTGAACGCCACTCCGCCTGGGGTGACATGGCCGAATGCGCCATAATCCACGGCCGTGCTGGCACCGGTCTCGACGGCCCAGAGGCCGACTGCCGCCGTCGTCCCGGACACCGCTCCTGATTCGAGCAGGGCCAGTGCAACGGGAGGTGCAGCGAGCGAAAGCCCGACTCCCACCACGGCAAAAGCTCCGCGGACGCTCTTCTGGAGCTCGCGCTGCCGCTCCTCCTCCATCCGCTCATAGGGCCCACGGAAGTCGGTCAAGTCCCCCTGGTAGAAGGGCGATGAACCCCATCGGCCAGACAAGGCCAGACGCAGCTCACAAGCACTGTGGCTCTCACCACTGATACAGGAGGAGCGTCCGTCGGGGTCCGTGTGCGTGAGGGGATTGGCGTTACCATAGCCCCAGGGCTGCATGCCCATCGGCTCATCCAGATACGACTCCGCGCCCACGGAGTCCTCGGACAGGAACCGTCCGGTCTTTCCGTCGTACCAGCGCTGCTGCGCGTACGTGAGCCCCGCAGCCGCGTCCCACGCGTGTCCCGTGAAGCCGACACTGGACTGGTTCTCACTCGGGACATGGC
>NZ_SRLW01000099.1:0-30453 GCF_006518215.1 Myxococcus sp. AB025B | reverse complement strand
GAGGCTGGTGAGCGTGGGCTCGCCGGTGGCGGGCTTCGAGGTGGAGGTTCGCGACGAGCAGGGCGGGGTGTTGCCGGACCAGCGCGTGGGGAAGGTCTTCACGCGTGGGCCGTCGCTGATGAGCGGCTACTTCGGGGATGCGCTGTCCACGCGGCGCGCGCTGACGCTGGACGGGTGGCTGGACACGGGAGACCTGGGCTTCATCGCGGAGGGGGAGCTGTACCTGACGGGCCGCGCGAAGGACGTGGTCATCATCCGCGGGGCGAACCACGCGCCGCAGTCCTTCGAGGAGCCGCTCCAGTCGGTGGAGGGCGTGCGCACGGGGTGCGCGGTCGCGCTCGGCTTCACGCCCGAGGGGGGACAGGACGAGGCGCTGCTCATCCTCGCGGAGCGGGGCGGGACGGACGTCGACGAGGCCGTGGAGGAGCGCATCCGCGCGGCGGTGGTGGAGGCCACGGGCGTGCGTCCGCACACGGTGAAGCTGCTGGAGCCGGGGACGCTGCCGCGCACGTCGAGCGGGAAGCTGCGCCGGATGGAGGCGCTGCGGCGGCACCTCGCCGGAGAGCTGTCGCCGCCGAAGAAGGTGGGCATGGTGGGCATGGCGGTGGAGATGGCGCGCAGCGCGCTCGCCATGGCGCGGGCGGAGCACGACACGTGAGTCGTCGACTCTCCGGAGCGCCGTCGCCGCCGAGGCAGGCGCGCATTGCGGCGGAGATGGCGCACGGCGTGCTCGCCATGGCGCGGGCGGGGCACGACACGTGAGCCGTCGACTCCCGGAGAGGATGGGCCAGGAGCTTCGTTCGTGAGACGCCGCGCCGCGCTTGCCCTGGCGGGAGACGCCCGCCCGAGCATCCCCTGCGCGACAGGTGGCGAGCGGCCGAGCATCAGGCGGGGCCCTGGCCGGTCACGAGCACCGCGCGGCGCCCGGACGTGGCGCCATTGCGCGGAGGCGGGGTCTCTGGCGGAGTTCGCGCCATGAGTCGGTATGACGTCGCGGTGGTGGGAGGAGGCCCGGCAGGGCTCGCCGTGGCCATCCACGCCGCGACGCGGGGACTGAACACCGTGGTCCTGGAGCGAGCCTCCTTCCCGGCCGACAAGGCCTGCGGCGAGGGGCTGATGCCCGCGGGGCTCGCGGCCCTGGAGCGGCTGGGCGCGCTCGCTCACCTGGACCGCTCGCAGAGCGCGCCGTTCGTGGGCATCCGCTACGTGCAGGAGGATGGCAGCACGGCGGAGGGGCTCCTCCCCGCGCCAGGAGGGCTCGGCGTGCGTCGGGTGGCGCTCGCTGAGGCGCTCGTCACCCGCGCGCGCGAAGCGGGCGCCGAGCTCCGTGAGCGCACCCACGTGGTGTCGCATCGCCGCGTCGGCGACGGCGTGACGCTGGAGCTGGTCGACGGAGAGGTCCAGGCGCGGATGCTGGTGGCCGCGGACGGGCTCGCCTCACCCCTGCGGCGCGCGGAGGGACTCGAGCTGGACGCCCAGGGGCCTCGCCGCTTCGGCCTGCGCCGCCACTTCCAGCTCGAACCCTGGACCCCCTACGTCGAGGTGCACTTCGCGAACGGCGTGGAGGCCTACGTCACGCCCGCGGGCGCCCGGCGCGTGGGGCTCGCCTTCCTCTGGGAGGACGGAGGCGTGGAGGGGCGCGTGGGCTTCGAGACGCTGCTGTCCCGCTTCCCGAAGCTCGAGGCGCGCCTGTCCGCCGCGACGCCGGACTCCCAGGTGCGAGGCGCGGGTCCGCTGGCGCGCGTGGCCCGCGTGCGCGTGGCGGACCGCTTCGCCCTGGTGGGCGACGCCGCGGGCTACGTGGACGCGCTCACCGGAGAAGGCCTCTCCCTCGCCTTCTCCTGCGCGGAGTCGCTGGGCGCGCTCCTGCCGGACGCGCTCGCGAGAGGAGCGACGCGCGACGTGCTCCAGCCCTACGAGGCGCGCTTCCAGCAGGTGTTCCGCAAGTACGCCTGGGCCACGCGCTCACTCCTGATGCTGGCGCGCCGTCCCTGGCTGCGACGCCCCATCGTCCGGATGCTCGGCCACAGCCCGTGGCTCTTCGAGCGCATCCTCCGCACCGTCGTCGGCTGAGCCGCGCCTCACGGCGCCTTGCCCACCACCCACCCGACGAACATCTCCGACGAGCGCTCCAGCAGCGGCTCGATGGAATCACTCTGGCTCTTCTTTCGCAGCGGCCCCTCGTTCCACAGCGACGCGAGCCCGTGCACCCAGGACCAGATGGTGAAGGCCAGGATGTCCATGTCCACCTTGCCCCCCGAGGCCACGCGGACCTCCTGCGCCAGCTCCCGCAGCCGCGCGTAGGCGCGCATGCCCTCCGTGTGGACGCCCGCGTACTTCTCCTCGTCGCTCCACTCCTGCCGGAACATCACCCGGTAGTGCGCCGGGTGCTCCACCGCGAAGCGCACGTAGCACCGCGCGAGCGCCTTGAGCTGGCCGTCGATGCGCGGCGCCCGGGCCTTCGTCATCGCCTCATCCATCCGCGCGTTGAGCGCCCGATACCCCTCCTCCGCCACCGCCGCCAGCAGCGCGTCCTTGTCCCGGAAGTGGTGATACGGCGCCGCCGCCGTGACGCCCGCGCGCCGCGCCACCTCCCGCAACGACACCGCGCCCACGTCCTCCGTCGCGATGAGCTTCAGCGTCGCGTCCACCAGCGCCTGCCGCAAATCTCCGTGGTGGTACGTGCGCCGCTTGGGCGCCGCCGCCTTCTTCGCCCGGGTCGTCATCGCCCCAGCCTCCTTGCCCGCCCGTTCATCTTGACAGTGTTCAGACTGGCTCTTATTTGAACATCGTTCACATTAACGGGGAGCCGCTGGATGCGCGCATTCGTGACGGGCAGTACGGGGCTGTTGGGCAACAACGTGGTGCGGGCGTTGGTGGCGGGAGGGCACACGGTGCGGGCGCTGGCGCGCTCGCCGGCGAAGGCGCGCCAGGTGCTCGGTGGGCTGTCCGGCGTGGAGGTGGTGGAAGGGGACATGTTGGACGTGAAGGGCTTCGCGGCCGCGCTGGAAGGTTGTGACGTGGTCATCCACACGGCGGCGTACTTCCGCGAATACTACGCGGCGGGAGACCACTGGCCGAAGCTGTATGCCATCAACGTGACGGCCACGGTGGCGCTGGCGGAGGAGGCCCAGAAGCGCGGGGTGAAGCGCTTCGTGGACATCAGCTCCTCGGGCACGGTGGGGGCCAAGGCGGACGGCTCGCCCGGAGACGAGTCGACGCCGCCCGCGGCGCTGCTCGCCGGCAACCTGTACTTCAAGAGCAAGGTGGAGTCGGAGCGGGAGCTCAACGCCTTCAGCGCGCGCACGGGCCTGGACGTGGTCTACATCCTGCCGGGGTGGATGTTCGGTCCCGGGGACGCGGGGCCCACCGCCGCGGGGCAGCTCATCCTGGACCTGGCCGCGGGGAAGATGCCGGCCCTGCTCGAAGGGGGCTCGTGCCTGGTGGACGCGCGCGACGTGGCCGAGGCCACCGTGGTGGCGGCCCAGAAGGGGCGCTCGGGGGAGCGCTACCTGGTGGGCGGCGAGTTCGTGGACCTGGGCACGCTGACGCGGACGATTGAGGCGGTGTCGGGCATCCCCGCGCCGCGCAGGGTGCTGCCCCACGCGCTGGCGCTGATGTTGGGCGCGCTGGCGCAGACGTGGGCCCGGCTGACGGGGGGCGAGACGGCGCTGACGGTGGAGGGGGTGCGCGTGATGCGCGCGAAGCTGCGGGTGGACTCGTCCAAGGCGAAGCGGGAGCTGGGGGTGCGCTTCCGCCCGCTGGAGCAGACGCTGCGCGACACGGTGGACTGGCTGCGTGAGCACAAGCCCCAGATGGCGTCCGCCGCGAAGCGTCCTCGGGTGGCCACGTCCTCCTGAAGAGTCCTGCGCGGCCGCGTGCCCGCCATTACGATGCAGACCCGCCTGCGCCCTGACCGGAGGGCGTGGCCGTTGGCTTCGATGGAGCGTCGTCCCCATGCCCCACGCGTCCCTGGTCCGTTGGTTTCCCGCATCGACCGCCCTGTGGGGCCTGCTCGCCTGCGCGCCGCTCGTGGGCGGCTGCCTCTTCGCGGGTCCCAGCCACCGGGGGCCGCCGATGGCGCACTTCGACGGGGAGAAGTTCCAGAACCTCGGTGACGCGCCGATGCTGTCGGTGTCCGAGCTGATTGGCGCGGCGCTCAAGGAGCCTCGCGGCGAGTGGCGCGAGTACGAGGACCTCCCCCCCGGCAGGCCCCCGCCCGAGCGCGTGGGCCCGGGCAAGCTCAAGGTCACGCTCATCAACCACGCCACCGTGCTCATCCAGGCGGACGGGGTGAATGTGCTGACGGACCCCATCTACTCGGAGCGGCCCAGCCCGGTGCCGTGGGTGGGGCCCAAGCGGGTGCATCCGCCGGGCATCCGCTTCGAGGACCTGCCGCCCATCGACGTGGTGGTGGTGAGCCACAACCACTACGACCACCTGGACCTGCCCACGCTGCGCAGGCTGGAGGCGGCGCACCATCCGCGCTTCATCGTCGGGCTGGGCAACAAGGCGCTCCTGGATGACGAGGGCTTCCGGCACGTGGAGGAGCTGGACTGGTGGCAGGCCACGCGGGTGACGCCGGAGGTGTCGGTGACGGCGGTGCCCGCGCAGCACCGCTCGAACCGGGGGCTGACGGACCAGGCGGAGACGCTGTGGGCCGGGTACGTGGTGTCGACGACGGGCGGGCCGGCGTTCTTCGCGGGGGACACGGGCTTCGGTCCGCACTTCGCGATGATGGCCGCGCGCTTCGGGCCCATGCGGTTGTCGGTGTTGCCGATTGGGGCCTACCGGCCGCGTGTGCTCCACACGGTGCACATGGGGCCGCGCGAGGCGCTGGATGCGCACAAGGTGCTCGGCTCCTCCACGTCGGTGGCCATGCACCACAACACCTTCCCCATGGCCTTCGACGGACAGGACGAGGCGAAGTTCCTGCTGTTGCGGCTGCTCGCGCGCGAGGAGGTGCGCCCGCGCTTCTGGGCGCTGGGCTTCGGTGAGGGGCGCTTCGTGGAGCCCCTGCCCCAGACGCCCGCCGCGGTGGCGAGCGTGTGCCCGGCGGAGCGGTAGGCGTCAGCGGTTGTAGGGCTTCTCCTGCACCCAGTGGAAGCCGCGTCCGCGCAGCTCGAAGTTCGAGATGTCCACCGGCTTGAGTCGAACGTGGACCTTGGCGCCGTCGACCTCGCCCTCGAGCACGAAGTGCTCCGCATCCGGCGACTCGCGCTTCAGGGTGGCCACGGGCTTCGCGTCGTCGCCCCGTCCCGACATGAGGAGGATGGACTTGCCGGCCTCGCCCTCCTTGACCGGGAAGTAGCGGCGCACGTCATTCATCAGCCGGGCGGCCACCACGTTGCGGCCGACGGACACGGCGCGCCAGCGATGCGGGTCCGTCAGGAGGGGCGGGAGCTCCTGGCCGTCCCGGGTGAAGGACTCGACCTTGTAGAGGCCTCCGAAGGGTGGCGGGGGCGCGCCGTCACCCCACTGGGTGTAGCGCTCGTGGCCCCTGGTGATGTTGTTGTGGAGCAGCCAGCCGATGAAGAGGACCTTCACGGCACGCGAGGCCCAGAGGACGCGCGGGGAGAGGGTGAAGGGGAGCTCGAGGGACGCGGGCTGGGTGGCGCGGTTGAGGACGAAGACGTTGGCGAGCCGGCGCAGGTCCGGCAGCGTGAGGAAGACGGCGAAGAGCAGGAGCTGGGTGGAGTAGAGCTTGACGGGGACGTCGTAGAAGAAGTTCAGCGCGACGACGTTGGACATGACGCCGATGACCACCAGCGCTCCGAGCGTGGTGGTGCGACGGGCGAGCAGCAGCAGGCCGCCCAGCACCTCGGCGCCTCCGGTGAAGAGGTTGTAGCCGGGGGAGTGGCCCATGAAGGTCCACAACAGGCCCATGGGAGAGAAGTCGCCGAGGGACTGGGTGAGCCGCTCGACGGACGCCATGGGGAACTGCGACTTGAAGACCTTGGAGAAGCCGTAGCCCAGCATGGGGACGGCCAGCAGGTAGCGCACGTAGAGGTGCAGCAGGGCGTGGGCCTTCTCGTGGCGCGGACGCCGCCGGTCGACGAGGGACCACACGCCGGTCGCGACGAGGGCGAGCGCGAGGAAGACGGCGGTCTGGGCATAGTCGATGGCCTTGTCGCCGCTGCCCGTCTGCGCGAGAGAGAGCTCGCCCTGGTAGCCGGCCACGTTGCGGGTGACCCAGGGGACCACGAGGTTCCAGAAGTCGGAGACGGCCTCGGAGATGGGCGCGCCGACGACGGGGACGACGTACACCGGGAAGGGGAAGGCGTAGAGGAGGACGTAGGCGCAGACGAAGCGGAAGCCGAGCCGCTTCGCCAGGCTCCACGGAGGAAGGGACGGCTCGGGCGCGACGGTGGGCGTCACGGGCGCGACGGGCTCGGGCGCGGAAGGGATGGGGGCGGCGGTGGTCATGGCGGCCTCGGACCGCCGAGCGTAGCCAGGGGCATCGCGCGGACTCAAAAGGTGGTTGTCCGGCGGGGTGACGCAATGCGTGGCACGTCCCCTCGAAGACGCCCCTGTTCGAGTCCGGTGGCACCAAGGGCTCGGCGGGCGCGCGGGCTCCGCTAACCCGGGTCGAGTGCCCAGGTGCCATCCTCCCATCGTCGGAGTGTCATGGTCGCTCCGATGGCAGCAACCCCTCCCTCGTTCGCTGCCGCTTCCAGTACCGCCTTGGCTTCTGCCGTCCGGTAGCAAAGCAGGAATGCCGCCGCCATGGCGCGAACGTCTGTGCGCGGGTGTTTCAGCAGCACGGCTAGGGCGTCTCGCCCATTGTCCCCCTGTTCGCGTAGCGCCTGAAGCGCGGCGGTGTACTGCTTGGCGTGTTTGTTCCCCGCTCTGGAATCTCCTTGATGAATGGCATCCGTCTGGGCCGCGACATTCCGAGCGAACTGCTCGACCAGTTCTTCCAACGTCATCACCAGACCCTCTTCTTCACGTTCTCGATGGCCAACAGCCCGAACTCGCGTTGGACCTCGTGGGATTGTGTGCTCAGCCACTGCCGTACGGTCTGCGTGAACGAATGAGTCATGTCATAGCGGACCGACGAATAGAGGGAACTGATCTTGGTGTGCAGGCTCTTGTCCAGCGAGATGATGTTCTCGGTGTTGTGGAGGGACTGGGGGCCGAAGCGCTTCACGTTGCCTGGAGTCTGCTCGACGATGTGGTGCCACTCCTTGTTCTTGCCTGCCGGGCCCATGGCCTTCTTGAAGCCACTGAACGAGCCCCAGGCCTTGTAGCCCGTAGGACGCGCCTTGGCGGAGGCGCCGTCGCCCGTGCCGCTGGCCGCCATGGCCACCGCGCCGGGCGCGAGAGCGATGGTGACGGTCTCGGCGCTCACGGCCACCGTTCCCACCTCCGCGACCGCTGCGAGCCTGATGCCCATTTGTGCTTCGGCCTGCACCGCCGCCTGCGCTGCGCCGGGGAGCGTTGGCACCTTCGCCCCCAGCCCCGCCGCCGTGTTCCCAATCGCGGCCATGGCCAACATGGCGAACGCACGCGCCGCGTTGCGGCCCATGACCTCGCCGTAGCGCTCCCCCGCCTCGCGCAGTTCGTCGAACGTGGTAGCCCGTTCCGCCTCCTCAACCAGCCGCTTGAAGCCCACGATGAGGCTCCAGAACGTATCGAACCCCACGTAGGCAATGAGTGAGGCTGTCATCACGGCGGCCACACCCTTCGAGAATGGCTCGGGCACCGCGAGCAAGACGCAGTACGTGGTCCACGTCCAAAGAACCGCCGCCATCATGGCCTGGGGGTCGGCCATGTCCTTGAAGGCGTCCATCATCTCGTCCCACACGGCGCCCTGGGCCATGGCCATGGCCATGGCGTAGCGTCCATCCCCGGTGACCGTGGGATTCTCCACCAGGAGGCGCAGGCAGTCGCCGGGCCTGCTCGTGCGCTCGCACCAGCGCAGGTAGCCGCGCGTCAACTCCACATCCATCGCGAGGGGTTCACCCTCCAGGTGTTCGCCCGGTCCCAGCGGAATGACACGGTGACTGCGCGGCTCGTACTGGTACGAGCCGCCACGCGAATCCACCGCGAACAATCGCCGGGCCGTCTCCTGGGGACGGGTGGATGGCTGCCCGCTCCGGGCCAGTGCTTCCACGGCCTCAACGAAGGCCTCTTCGTCCATCTCCACCGGGACGGTATCGCCGTCGCGTAGGGCGAGGACAATGGGCTCGCTGTGGCCCATGTGCAGGCGCACGGACTTCGTGGTGCCGCTGCATCCGGCCAGCATCACGAACAGTAGGGGAATCGACCATCGCGGCAGCATGCGGAGCCCTCTTGTCGCTGGACCCCATTCGGCGGGAGCCCATCGTCGACGGAAGGTCGTGCAGTACCAGATAGCGCTGACAGGTGCGCGGGACCGAATCGGTGCTGGGGCGGACGTTCCCCCATCCGCTGACGACGGAGGAGGTGTTCCTGTACACGTCGCTGGGGGCGGAGAAGTTGTTCGAGCTCGCGCTCGCGGGCGTGAAGGCGGAGCAGCTGGGCAAGCGCCCCGGTGCGAGGGATTTGCTGGCCAGCGGCATGTCGAGCGTGGACGTGGTGAGCCACAGCTTCGGGCCGGAGAGTCACGAGACGGTGGACATGCTCTTGCGGTTGGACCGGGCGCTGGCCGCGTTCCTGGAGGCGATGGACCGCGAGGTGGGGCTGTCGAAGGTGTTGGTCGCGATGAGCGTGGACCATGGGATGGCGCCCGCGCCCGCGCGCGCCGAGCAGCGGTTGTCGGCGGAGACGGTGACGCGCGCGGTGGACGTCGCGATGGATGGGGCCTTCGGCGCGGAGGACTGGGTGGAGGCGTTCAGCGCGCCGCACCTGTATCTGCGACAGGCGCGGTTGAAGGCGCGAGGTGTGTCGCTGGAGAAGGCGGCCGAGGTGGCGAAGAAGGCGGCGCGTGCGGTGCCGGGAATCGCGGAGGTGGTGTCGGCGACGGAGGTGAGCGCGGACCGGGCGGAGGGTTTCGCCCGGAGGGTGCGACAGGAGTACGTGCCCACGCGCTCGGGAGAGCTGGTGCTCATCGCGGACCCGCATGTGCTGCTCGCGCCGGATGACGACCATGCGAGCACGCACGGGACGCCCTACGAGTACGACACACACGTGCCGCTCCTCTTCTACGGACAGGGACTGCCCGCCGCGCGACACGGGCGCGCCGTGACGCCGCTGGACCTGGCGCCCACCCTTGCCACGTGGCTGGGCGTGACGCTGCCGGAGGCCTCGGGGCTGCCGCTCTGTGAGGTGCTGCCCCCACGCGCGGGAACGCCCGCAGCGTGCTTGGAGCCTGCGGCTGCACGGTGATGCGAGGGGCTCGCGGCGATGCTGAAGCCACCGTGAGGCGCTGCCCCCACGAGTGGGCACGCCCGCAGCGTGCTTGGAGCCTGCGGCTGCACGGTGATGCGAGGGGCTCGTGGTGATGCTGAAGCCACCGTGAGGCGCTGCCCCCACGAGCCGGCACGCCTGCTTCATGTTCGTAGCGCGCGGCCAGGCCGTGATGCGGGGAGTGTTCGCGGCGGTGCTCCAGGCCCTGTGACTCCGCAGGCCCGCTCTCCCGCTGATGCTCCACGCCAGGTGAACGAAAGAGGGCTTGTGGTGGTGGTGCTCGAGGGGCAGTGACTTCGCGGGTCCGCCAGGAGGCCCGACCTCCTGCGATGGCGCGCTGGGGCTCGGGAGCCGCCATCACGCGTCCTCGGCCGCAGGGGAGGCGGACGAGGGGCCTGCTCGTCCGTCCGCCCTCGTTTCGTCGGGGTATCACCCGAGCGGCGTCTTCGTCGGACCGCCCTGATAGATAGGGCGGCGTGGAAGACGACCGGACCGGACAGGACAGCAGACCTCCGAGGAAACAGAAGCGACCCCGGAAGGTGTCTGCTCGCTACCTGGAGAACGCGGCGCTGCACTACTTGAAGCGCTACGCCTCCACGGTGAGCCAGCTCAAGCGCGTGCTGGTGCGCCGCGTGGACCGCTCGGTGAAGGAGCACGGCGGGGACCGCGCGGAGGCGCTCGGGTGGATTGACGCGCTCACGCAGAAGCTCATCCGCAACGGCCTCATCAACGATGACGCCTACGCCGGCATGAAGGCGCAGTCGCTGCGCGCGGCCGGGCGCAGCACGCGGGTGATTGCGCAGAAGCTGCGGATGAAGGGCGTGGCCGCGGACCTGGTGCAGCGCAAGCTGGCGCAGGCCACCGCGGAGGTCTCCGACGAGGACGCCGCGCGCATCTGGGCCCGCAAGAAGCGCCTGGGCCCCTTCCGCAAGAACCTGGCGACGCGCGAGGAGAACCGTCAGCGCGACCTCGCCGCCCTGGCGCGCGCGGGCTTCTCGTTCGGGATTGCGAAGAAGATCATCGACGGGTCGCTCGACTGAGCATGGCCGTGCGCGGCCCGTGATGCCGTGAAGCAGTTTTGCGCGAAAGAACGAAGCTATCAAGTCGCGCCGCGTTCCCGTACGTCCCCGCGCGACCGGAATGTCTCCGGTCACGCACGGGGGCATGGGATGAACGCGACGCGAGAGACGCGCACAGTCACGCTGGAGGACCTGCGGCTGCACTGCACGCTGCTGGGCGAGGGGCCTCCATTGCTCCTCCTTCACGGCTTCACCGGCGCGGGCGGGGACTGGGGCCACGTGTTCGACCTGGACGTGCTGGCCCGTGAGTACCGGCTCGTCATCCCAGACCTGCGAGGCCACGGCCGGAGCCACAATCCCTCGGAGGACTTCACCACGCGCCAGTGCGCGACGGATGTCCTCGCGCTCCTGGACGCGCTGGGCATCGAGCGGTGCCGAGCCATCGGGATGAGCCTGGGTGGCAACACGCTGCTTCACGTCGCCACGCGAGCCCCCGCGCGCGTGGAGCGGATGGTGCTGGTCTCCAGCACGCCGTACTACCCCGCGTCGGCCCGCCGCATCATGGCGACCTACACGGAGGCGTCGCGCTCGGAAGCGGAGTGGGCGGACCTGCGCTCGAAGCACGTACACGGAGACGCGCAGATTCGAGCCCTGTGGCGACACGTCCGAGGCTTCGCGGACAGCTTCGATGACATGAGCTTCACGCCGCCGCACCTGGGAACGGTGCTCGCGCCGACGCTGCTCGTCCAGGGAGACCAGGACCCGCTCTATCCGGTGGAACTGACGGTGGAACTGCACCGCTCCATTCCGGAGTCCCGCTTGTGGGTCGTCCCTGGTGAGGGCCATGTCCCGCTCTTCGGGGCGTGGCGTGAGGTCTTCGTCCGCACGGCGCTGGCGTTCCTTTCGGGGCCGACGCCCACGGGGTGAGCCTCAGGCGCGTGTGGGCGTGGGAAGCATCTTCCGCGCGAGCGCGACGAAGGCCTTCAGCGCCGGGGAGGCGCGAGCCCGGTGGGGGTAGTACAGGAAGAGGCCCGGGACGGAGGGCGCCCAGTCCTCCAGCACGGCTCGCAGCGTCCCCTCGCGCAACGCCGGGGTGAGCTCCGGCTCGGCGAGGTACGCCAGGCCCACGCCCGCCACGGCCATGCGCCGCGTGAACTGCGAGTCGTCCGTGACGAGCGGCCCCTTCACCGCGATGCGCAGCTGCTTGCGCCCGCGCTCCAGCTCCCAGTGGTACGGCAGGCCCGTGGTGGGGGCGCGGTAGCCGATGCACTCGTGCTGAGCCAGGTCCGCGGGGCGCGTCGGCGTCCCATGCTTCTTCAGGTAGGCCGGCGAGCCGACGATGAGGAAGCGGAAGGAGGGTGACAGGCGCAGCTGCACCATGTCGCGCTCCACGGACTCCGTCAGCCGCAGTCCCGCGTCCAGCCCCTCCGTCACGATGTTCACGAACCGGTCCGTGACCCGGACGTCGACGCGGACGTGGGGATGCTCCTGGATGAAGCGGGGGATGACAGGCTCGATGACGGTGGCGAGCCCCATCACGGGCACGGTGAGCCGGAGCGTGCCGCTGATCTCGGACACGTCCGCGGACAGGTGCTCCAGCGCGCCCAGCGCCGACTCCAGGCCCGGTCCCGCGCGCTCCAGCAGGCGCTGCCCCATGTCCGTGAGCGACACGCTGCGCGTGGTGCGGGAGAGCAGGGCGCCGCCCACGCGCTCCTCCAGCATGCGCACCGTCTGGCTCACCGCGGACGTGGAGACGCGAAGCTCCTTGCCCGCGCGCGTGAAGCTCTTGTGCCGGGCGACGGCGACGAACACGGCGAGCTCGTTCAGGGGTGTCAGGGCCATTGTGAAGCCATCCTAAACAGTGTTTGCGATTCCAGTCTCTTCTCGAAGAAGCCCGTGGGCGGCAGTTTGAGGTCATCCACGGAGGCACGCATGACGACGAACCGCATCGACACGCTGTCGAGGTACCACCTGCTGGGCCGCTCGGGCCTGCGGGTGAGCCCGCTCGCGCTGGGGGCCATGACGTTCGGCACGGAGTGGGGCTGGGGCAGCCCCAAGGACACGGCGCACCGGCTGCTGGCCCGCTACCTGGAGGCGGGCGGCAACTTCATCGACACGGCGGATGGGTACACGGGCGGCACGAGCGAGGCGTTCATCGGGGATTATTTCGCGGAGCACGGCGGACGGGACAGCGCCGTCATCGCGACGAAGTTCACCGTGAACACGATTCCCGGGGACCCGAACGCGGGCGGCAATGGGCGCAAGAACCTCCGGCGCTCGCTGGAGGCGTCGCTGCGTCGGTTGAAGACGGACTACGTGGACCTGTACTGGCTGCACGCGTGGGACGGAATCACGCCGCTCGAGGAGGTGATGTCCACGATGACGGACCTCGTGCGCTCGGGGAAGGTCCGCTACATCGGGCTCTCGGATGTGCCGGCCTGGTACTTCGCGCGGGCGCAGACGCTGGCGGAGAAGGAGGGGTGGGAGCGGGTGGCCGCGTTGCAGCTCGAGTACTCGCTGGTGGAGCGCAACATCGAGCGCGAGCACATCCCGGCCGCGTTGCAGCTGGGCGCGAGCATCACGCCGTGGAGTCCGCTGGCCTCGGGGTTGTTGTCGGGCAAGTACACGCGGGAGCGCGGCGTGGTGAAGGGGGATGGGCGCGTGGCGGCCATCCAGGGTGGAGGGAACCCGGGCTTCGAGAAGCTCTTCACGGAGCGCAACTGGGGCATCGTGGAGGCGCTGCTGGAGGTGGCTCGGGAGCTGGACAAGCCGCCGGCGCAGGTGGCGCTGGCGTGGGTGACGCGGCGGCCGGGCGTGGCGTCGACCATCATCGGGGCGACGAAGCCGGAGCAACTGGAGGCGAACCTGCACGCGCTGGACGTGGTGATTCCGGAGGCGCAGGCGGCGAAGCTGGAGGCGGCGAGCCGTCCGGAGCTCGTCCACCCGTACCACTTCTTCGAGAACGAGTTCTTCATCAGCGGCATGTTCACGGGGGGCACGTCCGTGCGAGCGGAGCCCACGTGGTTCCGCCCGGCGGCGCGCTGAGCCTCAAGGCACGGGACGCTGGAGCGAGCGCCACAGCCAGCTCCAGCGCAGCGGCAGGTCCTCGAAGGGCGGGACGCGGATGAGGGCCTCGTGCTCGTGATGGACGGCCACCTCGCTCCAGTGGCCCTCGCGCAGCTCGCTCACGGTGAGCGTGCGCGCCTCCAGGTCGATGAGCCACAGGTGGCGGATTCCGAGCCTCGCGTAGAACGGACGCTTGATGCGCACGTCGTACGAGCGGGTGGACGGCGACAGGATTTCACAGACCCAGTCGGGCACGGTGGTCCACTGTCGCTCGGGGAGCGTGGGGACTCGCTCGCGTCGCCAGCCGGCGAGGTCGGGGATGAACTCGGGGGAGCCCTCGGCCTGGACGCCGGGCTCGACCATGAGCCACCATCCGCCCGGGCCGGGATTACCGAGCTGGAAGGGACCATCCAGCTCGCCGAAGAGTCTCAAGCCCAGATACACATGTCCGCCCCCGGGGCGGGCATGCGTGTACAGCGCACCATCGATGATCTCGCCCACGACGCCCTCGGGCAGAGCCTCGAGGTCGGCGAGGGTCGCGACACCCTTTGTCTCGCGCTTGCCGTAGGCCATGCCCCGAGTGTGGAGATAGCAGCGCCGTCTGACAAGCCGAGGTGGGAGGCTAGGTCCCGGAGGTGGTTTCCAGGAGCGGCCAGAGCTCGTCGAGCCTCAGCTCGAGGTCCTCGAACGGATGCACTCGGACGATGTCGTCATCGCAGTAGGTCCCGACCTCCACCCACTGTCCCTCGCGCAGCTCGCTCACCAGCAAGGTGCGTGCGTCCAGGTCGATGAACCACAGATGCTTGATGCCAATCCGCGCGTAGAAGGGTCGCTTGATGCGCAGGTCGTAGGCGCGCGTCGATGGCGACAGGACTTCACAGGCCCAGTCGGGCGCGACGAGCCACGAGCCCGCTGGAATCCTCGCCACCCGGTCCTTCCTCCACCCCGCGACATCCGGAATGAACTCAGGAGAGCCCTCCAGTCGGATACCGGGCTCCACTTGAATCCACCAACCTCCAGGCCCACCTCGCCCCTGCTGGAAGGGCCCTCGGAGTGCGGCAAACAGGCCGCCCAGCGTGTCCATATGCCCAGCACGCGGCTGGGCATGCACATACAACGTTCCCTCGATGATCTCGCCCACGACGCCCTCGGGCAGAGCCTCGATATCGGCGAGGGTCGCGACACCCTCTGTTTCGCGTTTGCCGTAGGCCATGCCCCGAGTGTGGAGATAGCAAAGCCGTCTGACAAGCAGCGCCGCTCCCGGCGTCCGTTTACAGCTAGAGCTTCAACTTCTTGAACACGGATTCCGGGATGCTCTTGATGATGAGCATGATGAGCGCCCAGATGCCGGGGACGTAGACCTCGTTCTTGCGCCCGTCCGCCGCGCTCAGGAGTCCGCGCGCCACCTTCTCCGGCGAGGCGAACAGCTTGTTCTTCGGGATGTGCGCCGTCATCGGCGTGTCCACGAAGCCCGGCTTCACCGTCACCACCGCCACGTTGGACTTCGCCAGCCGGTTGCGCAGGCCCTGGAGGAACACGTTCAGCGCGCCCTTCGACGCGCCGTACACGTAGTTGCTCTGCCGGCCCCGGTCTCCCGCCACCGACGAAATCACCACCAGCGTGCCCGCCTTCTGCGCCTCGAAGCGGTTCGCCAGCGCCGTCAGCAAGGACACCGCGCTCAGGAAGTTGGTGCGCAGCACCGCCTCCGTCGCCGCCCACGAGCGCTGCGCCTCCGTCTGGTCTCCCAGCACCCCGTGCGCCAGCACCACGCCGTCCAGCCCACCCAGCGCCTGGAACGCCCCGTCCACCAGCGCCTCGTGCGCGCTGAAGTCATTCAGGTCGAGCGCCTTCGACTCCACCTTCGCGGCGCCCCGCGTGGCGGCATCCTTCGCCACCGCGTCCAGGTTCTCCACGTTGCGGCCCACCAGGTACAGCGAGGCACCGCGCGCGGCGAGCAGTCTCACCGTCGCCTGGGCAATGGCGCTGGTGGCGCCGAGGACGAGCACTTTCTTCATGGGGCTTGGAATCTCGAAGAGGGGTCAGCGAAGCGCAAGCAGGGATTGCGGCGCGGCGGCTCCGCCCTTCCGCTCCGACTCCAGCGAGAAGGGCAGGGCCACCGGGTTCATCCGCCGCCAGAAGGACGAGGAGAAGGCCGGGTCGATGTAGCCCGCGAACTCCGAGCGGCGCGGGAAGTACGCCGCGAAGCTCTCCGGGCTCATCCGCGCGTCCTTCGCCGGATACACCGCGCCGCCCGCCTCGCGCGTGAGCTTGTCCAGGTCCTCCACCAACCGGTACGTCTTCTCCCCCCGGTTGGCGAAGTCCATGGCCAGCGTCACACCCTGGCGCGGGAAGGACAGCCACCCCGGCGAGGGGATGTCACCGAAGGTCTTCAACACCGACAGGAAGCTGGGCAGCGCGCCGCGCGAGCTGCGCTCCAGGATTTCCTTCAGCGCGTCGCGCGCCGTCGCGTATGGCACCACGCACTGGAACTGGAGGAAGCCACGCCGGCCGTAGATGCGGTTCCAGCCATAGATGGCATCCAGCGGATAGAAGAACGGGTCGTAGTGCGTCAGCCGCTGCTTCGGCTTGCCGTTCTGCCGGTGGAAGTACAGCCAGTTGAACGCCGACACCGACAGCCGGTTGAGGCAGAACGCCGGCATGTCCATGGGCACCGCCAGCCCCATGCCGTGCGACAGGTGGCTCTTCGCCAACGGCAGCCGGTCGAACTGCGGCGGCGCGAAGTTGCCCCGGTAGAGCAGCCCGCGCCCCAGCTTCCGGCCCCGCGCCAGGCAGTCCACCCACGCCATGGTGAACTCGTGGTCCGCCTCGGACTCGCGCGCCACGACCAGGAACTCATCCAGGTTCCCGAAGGGCACCGTCTCCTGCAACACGAACGGGTTGCTGATGGGCTTGAGCTGCACCTCCGCCCACGTGACGAGCCCCGTGAGCCCCAGGCCCCCAATCGTCGCCCCGTACCAGTCCGGGTTCTCGTCCGGCGCGCACACCCGGCGGCTGCCATCCGAACGAAGCAGCTCGAAGCGGCGCACGTACCGGCCGAACGTCCCCCCGCGGTGGTGGTTCTTGCCGTGCACGTCGTTGGCGATGGCGCCGCCCACCGTCACGTACTTGGTGCCCGGCGTCACCGGCAGGAACCAGCCGCGCGGCACCGCCAGACGCAACAGCGTGTCCAGCGACACGCCCGCCTCGCAGCGCACCACGCCCGTCGCCGCGTCGAACGCGATGAGCCGGTCCAGCCCGGAGGTGAGCAGCAGCGTGCCGCCCCCGTTCAGACACGAGTCGCCATAGCTGCGCCCCAGCCCGTGCGGCAGCACCGCGCCGGACACCTCCGGCAGCGCGTCCGAGCGCCACGTCAGCGCGTGCGTGCGCTGCTCGACTCGGGGATAGCGTCCCCAGGACTCCAGTGCCTTCATCGCGCAAGCCCTCTCACGTGGCCGCCCACAGCACCAGGGCCGCGACCAGCCCCACCGCGTAGCTCACCCGGTCCCTCAGTGCGAAGACGAGCGGGTCCTCGTTCACCTGCCCGCGATGCGCCAGCACCCAGATGCGGCCCACCCAGTACAGCATCACCGGGCACAAGAGCCACAGCCGCTCGGGGTGGTCGTAGTACACCGTCACCTCCTTCGAGGTGATGTACAGCGCCAGCACCAGCACCGACACCTGGCCCGCCGCCGCGCCCAGGCTGGCCAGCTGCTCGTAGTCCTGCGCCAGGTAGCCTCGCCCGTGCGCGGAGGTCTCGTTGGACAGCCTGAGCCTGCGCACCTCGGACAGCCGCTTCACCAGCGCCAGCGACAGGAACAGGAACGTGCTGAACATCAACAGCCAGCTCGACGTGGGCACGCCCACCGCCAGCGAGCCGCCGAAGATGCGCACCGTGTACAGGCCCGCCAGCACCAGCACGTCCAGCATCACCACCTGCTTGAGCCGCAGCGAGTACGCCAGCGTCAAGGCGTAGTACGTCGCCAGGAGCGCCGCGAAGGCGGGCGGCAACAACAGACACACCGCCGCGCCCGCCAGCAGCAGGAGGGGCGCCAGCACCACCCCCACGCTCACCGGCAGCGTGCACGCCGCGAACGGACGGTTCTTCTTCGTCGGGTGCCGCCGGTCGGAGTCCAGGTCCAGCAGGTCATTGAGCACGTACACGCTGGACGCGCACAGGCTGAACGCTGCGAAGCCCAGCACCGCCTTGAGCAGCAGGTCCGGCGACGCGGCCTTGTGCGCGGCGAGCAGCGGCACGAACACCAGCGCGTTCTTCGCCCACTGGTGCACGCGCAGCGCCTTCACCCAGACGCGGAGGCTCGTCCTCGGCTTCTCGAAGACGCGGTGCACCGCGCGCCCCAGCCCGTGCGCCTGCTTCAGCACGCCCGAGGGCGCGTGCACCACCACCACCTGCCGCGACTCGCGCCACAAGGGCACGTCCACCGCGTCGTTGCCCGCGTAGTCGAACGTGCCGAGCGACGCCTTCAGCTTCGCGAGCTTGCGCGCCCCGGACAGGTTCTCCCGGCCGTCGCTCGCGTGCACCTCGGCGAACAGCCCCAGGTGCGAGGCCACGGCCTGCGCGATGCGCTGGTCCGCCGCGGTGGCGAGCACCAGCCTGCGCCCTTTCGCCTTCTCCTCCTGGAGGAAGCCGAGCAGCTCCTCGTTATAGGGCAGCAGCGAGGCGTCCAGCGCGGCGCGCCGGGCCACCTCCGCCTTGAAGTACGCCTTGCCCTTGAGGACCCACAGGGGAAGGAGCAGCACCAGCCAGGGCGCGCGCTTGAAGAGGACGAGCAGGTTCTCGTGCAGCGTGTCGGTGCGCACCAGCGTCCCGTCGAGGTCGACGGCGAGCGCCACGTCTGGCGAATCAGCGGAGAGGGGTGTCTCGGGAACCATGGGCAACGGGAGGCGCAGGGTAGCCCATCGGCGCCGTCTCCAGGGGGCGGAAGGACGTGCCCGCCCGGACGAGACTCAGTCGAGCCGCGCCACGTGCAGCGTCTGCAGGGGCAGGTGGCGGATGGGCCGGCTGCTCTCGATGCGATAGCCCGCGTCGTCCAGGAAGCCCTCCACCTCGGCGGGCGTGTACGCCGCCGCGCCCGACGTCACGAAGTAGTGCAGGCCGATGAGCGGCGCGGAGCTGGAGGGGTCCTGGATGTCCTCGCGCAGGTACTCGAGCACCGCCAGCGTCCCCTTCGGCGCCAGCGCCCCCCGGATGCGGCGCAGGAGCGCCACGTTCTGCGCGGGCGTCAGGTGGTGCATCACCTGGAACAGCAGCACCCCGTCATACGGGCCGCCCAGGTCCGCGGTGAGGATGTCCCCGGCCTGGTGGGTGACCAGGTGGCTCAGCCCCGCGCAGGCGATGATGTCCCGCCCCACGCGCACGCTGCCCTCCAGGTCCAGCACCGTCGCCTTCAGGCCCCGGTTGCGCCGGCACATCTCCGCCGCGAACCAGCCGTGCGCCCCGCCCAAATCCAAGAGCGTCTTCGCGCCCCGGGGCAGGGGGATGGCGCTCGTCACCTCGGGGGCCGCCAGCCGGGCGAGCTGGTGCATGGCGTGGATGTAGTCACGCCAGCGCGGGTCCTCGGGGGCGAAGCCGTGGATGTCCACCGCCTCGCCCGTGCGCACCACGCCCTCCACCTGGCTCCACCAGTCCCACTGCGCGTAGTTGAACTCCAGGAACGCCCCCACGTACTGGGGCGAGCGCGGGTCCAGCCACCGCTTCGAGCGGGGCGCCAGCCGGTAGCGGCCGTCGCGCTGCCGCTCCACCGCCTCACAGGCGATGAGGGCCTCCAGCAGCGAGCGCATCCCCTCGGGGGACAGCTTCAGCCGGGCGGCCAGCGCCTCGGAGGTCGCCGCGCCGTCCGCCAGCGCGCCGTACACCCCCAGCCGCACCCCCGCCATCAGCGTGCGCGAGGCCATCATCCCGAAGAAGGCATGGGCCAGGGGCTTGGGGGCCAGGTTGAGCCAGTCCGCCACGCGCTCCAGCAGGTTGTCCGCCTTGAGGCCCAGCCGCATGCACGCGTCCCCTATCCTCGGTTGCGCCGGGGCCGGGCCAGTCCGACCAGACCCACCAGCACCAGCGCACCCTCCGCGCCCATCAGACAGCCTACCTGCTCCGCCTTGCGCACACCCGTGTAACGGCACTTCCCGTCGTCACAGGTGAAGCGCGCCGAACAGTCGCCGCTGTGGCGGCAGACGGTGTTCACCCGCCCCGTGCCGTCCTCGCCCTCCGGGTTGTCCCGGTCCGGCCCGCCCTCGCCGGAGGAGGCGTCCGGCAGGGGGATGATGATGCCCCCGTCGGCGCCCGCGTCGTCGGCGGACCAGGCCCACGCGAGCGCGGGGGACACGAGGGACAGGCACGCCAGCAGACCGAGGGTCCGGGCACGGAACAGGTGACGGAGAGAGGCCATGACGGGGTCGTCACCCTAACCGCCCGGCGGCACAGATGCATCCACCGTGGAAAGGGGAGGCCGGGGGTAGATTGTCCCACCCCCTGGCTGGCATCTGGTAGCGTACGGCCCGCGATGGCCGCCCCCAGAATCCTCGTCGTCGATGACAACCCGGAGCTTCTCTCCCTCCTCACGCAGCTCTTCGAGGACGCGGGCTACGAGGTCGTCGGCGCCAGCCGCGGCAAGCAGGCCATCGAGGTGGCCAAGGCGAATCCCCCCGGCGCGGCCGTCTTGGACATCCTGCTGCCGGACATGATGGGCTATCCGCTGGCGGACGCGCTGCGCAAGGACAACCCGCAGCTGCCGCTGCTCTTCATCACCGGCGTCTTCAAGGGCGGCAAGCACGCGCTGGAGGCGCGCCAGAAGTACCAGGCGGCCGGCTACTTCGAGAAACCCTTCGAGGCGCAGAAGCTCCTGGAGGCCGTCACCAAGGTCCTCGCCCCCGAGAAGAAGGCCCCGCCCCCAGGCTCGCTCCAGGACGCCTTCGAGGTGGAGCTGGACATCGACGTGGAGGAGGAGGGCCCCCAGGACGTCATGGAGCTGACGGGCCGCATCAAGGTGACGGGCGGCGGCAACATCACCGCGGAGATTCGCGGCGCCAACCTCACCGCCAGCCCCATGCAGAAGGTGCCGGCCACCCAGGTGCGGCCGCCCACGCCGGGCCGTCCTCCGGACCAGCCGCCCCCGGGCTCGGGCGCGCCGGGCAGCCGCCGGGGCGAGCTGAAGGACAACCTGCCCTCGCTGCTCACCGCCTACTACCTGTCCCGGGAGACGGGCGAGCTGGGCATCCAGAAGGGCAAGGTGAAGAAGGTCGTCTACTTCGAGAAGGGCATGCCGGTGTTCGCCCTCTCCAACCTGCTCGCGGACCGCTTCGGTCAGTTCCTGGTGCGCGTGGGGAAGATCAAGCCCGAGCAGCTCCAGGACGCCTCCGCCGTGGCGGGGCAGACCAACCGCCGCACCGGCGACGTGCTGGTGGAGCGCGGGCTGCTCAAGGACACCGAGCGGCTGTACTACGTGGGCCAGCAGGTGAAGGCGGTCATCTACTCGCTCTTCGCCTGGGATGAAGCCACGTACGTGATGAGCTTCCGGGAGAAGGCCAGCGCGGAGTCCATCAAGCTGGACGTGCACCCCGGCAACCTCATCGTCCGCGGCATCAAGAAGCTCTACAAGCCGGAGCGCCTGCGCAGGCTCCTGCAGCCCGAGGACCGGCTCATCCCGGCGGTGGCCCCCGCGTACCAGTTCAACGAGGTGGAGCTGGAGCGGTGGGAGGCGGAGCTGCTGCCCAAGATTGACGGCATCCGCACGGTGGCGGAGCTGCTCGCGTTCGCCAACCGCCCCGAGCACGTCGTCTACGGGTTCCTGGTGGCGATGATGTCGCTGGGCATCCTGGAGAAGCGCTCGTAGGCCTCGTGGGCCCGGGCGTCGTCCTCGACGGGAGGGGACGCCCGTGGAGCCCCGAGGGAGTTTCGGGAGGTGCTCAGCCGCCCGTCAGGCGGGAGCCGATCCAGAACAGGCCGAGCGCGCCGGAGGCCAGCGCCACCGCGCGCTGCACCCAGGCGGTGATGCGCGCGTTGAGGCGGGTGAGGCCCTCGGCGAAGAGCAGGCCCACCGCGCCCATGCCGATGAGGATGCCCAGGGCGAAGCCGGGCAGGTAGGTCCACGCCGCCAGGCTCATGCTGCCGCCGACGAGCAGCGGGGGCAGGGCGAGCAGCAGCGAGCGCACGCCGCTGACGGCCATCAGCGCGCCGGCGGCGGTGCTGACGGTGTGCACGTGCTGGTGGGGCTCCTTCGCGTGGCCGGGCAGGTGGGGGTGGCCGTGGTCCAGGCTGCTGGGGAAGAGCAGGGCGGCGACGGCGAGCGCCACCAGCACGGCGCCGCCGAAGATTTCGGCCCAGCGCTCGAAGGTCTCCGACAGGCCCACGCCGGCCAGCAGGCACACCGCGGCGATGCCGCCCAGCATGGCCGCGTGCCCCAGCGCGAAGCGGAAGGCGGTGATGATGGCCGCCTTGCGCCGGCCGCCGTTCAGGGTTCCGAGCGTCGCGACGGCGGCGCAATGGTCCGGCCCCACGGCATGGAGCAGGCCCTGGAGCAGACCGAGCAGGAAGGCGAGGAGGATGGGCGGCACGGCCCGTCACCCTAGCCGCGCTTCCCTCCAGAGGCCAGCAGGAGGTACCTACGCGGCATGTGGACTGCCTTCCAGCGGCCTGCCGCCGCGCTCCCAATCCTGCTGTGCCTGGTGTTCTCCACCGGGTGTGACTCCGGCCCCGAGAAGCTGCGCGAGGCCGACGTGAAGTACCAGGCCCTGGTGGACCAGGGCGTGCGCCCCACGGACCCGGCCTGGGACGAGGTCGTCGCCGCGCTGGAGGCGGTGCCCAAGGACTCGCGCTCCCGTCCGGAAGCCGACAAGCGGCTGGCGGCCATCCGGGGCCTGCGGGGCAAGCTGCCCCCGCGTCCGCTGGCGACCCCGGGCGCGACGGGCCCCGGCACCGACGACTCCGACGCCAAGCGCGCCGCGTGCGAGGCGCTGGCGAAGAAGCTGGGCGTGGCGGACGACGCCGCGCGCGAGCCGCTGCAGGCGGCGTTGACGCAGTGTCAGAAGGAGCTGGTGCGCATCGAGTCGCACAGCCACCCGCCGGGGGAGCATGGCCACGAGCACGGCCATGAGGCGCCCGCGACGAAGTAGCGCGCGTGGGGGAGATTGAGAACGTGCCCTGTTTGTGGCTATGGAACGCGCATGCCCATGCCCCAAGCAGGTGACGCGGCTCCCGACTTCCAGCTGCAGGACCAGGACGGCAACACCGTGACGCTCTCGCGGTTCGCGGGGAAGAACGTCGTCCTCTATTTCTATCCGAAGGATGACACTCCCGGGTGCACCGTGGAGGCGTGCAGCTTCCGCGACGAGCACTCGACGCTGGAGGCCGCGGGCGCCGTGGTGCTCGGCGTGTCCGCGGACAGCACCGCGAGCCACCGGAAGTTCGCGACCAAGTTCAGCCTGCCCTTCCCGCTGCTGGCGGACACCGAGCACCAGATGTCGGAGGCGTACGGCGTCTGGGGTGAGAAGTCGCTGTACGGGCGCAAGTTCCTGGGCATCACCCGCGCGACGTTCCTCATCGGGCCGGATGGCAAGGTGAAGCAGGTGTGGCCGAAGGTGAAGGTGACGGGGCACGTGGTGGAGGTGCTCGCCGCGCTGGGCGCGAAGCCCACGAGCCTTCCCACGGGGGAGTTACCGGCGCCGGGCTCGAGCCCGAGCGTGGAGGAGTCGAGCGCGGGTGACGAGGACGCGCGCGAGGCTCCGGCCGCGAGCGCTCCGGCGCCCGCTCCGGCGCGAGTGCCGGTGACGCGGTTCGATGCGCCGAAGCGCAAGGCGCCGCGTGACACGGGGGCGGGTGCCACGGCCCAGGTGGAGGCTCCCGAGGCGCGCCCGGCGAAGGCCGCGCCCGTGACGAAGGCCTCGCCCGTGACGAAGGCCGCGCCCGCGAAGAAGGAGGCTCCGGCGAAGAAGTCGGCCGCGCCCGTGAAGAAGCGTGCCGCGAAGAAGGCGGCTCCGGCGAAGAAGACCGTGCCCGCGAAGAAGGGTGGAGTGAAGAAGGTCGCTCCGGCGAAGGTCCCCGCGAAGAAGGCGGCTCCGGCGAAGAAGGGTGCCGCGAAGAAGTCTGCTCCCGCCAAGAAGGGCGCTGCGAAGAGGGCCGCGCCCGCGAAGAAGAAGGGTGCCTCGCGGAAGTAGGCACCTCGCGGAAGTAGGACGCTGCGAAGAAGGCCGCGCCCGCGAAGAAGAAGGGTGCCTCGCGGAAGTAGGCACCTCGCGGAAGTGGAGCGCTGCGAAAGAAGGCCGCGCCCGCGAAGAAGAAGTGCGCATCGCGGAAGTAGGACGCCTCGCGGAAATGGGGTGCCTTGCGGAAGTAGGGTGCCGCGAAGAAGGGACCTCCCGGGAGTGAACCTGCCTCTCGGGAACGCGTGAAGTTGTGAGGGTCCTGGGCTCACCGTCAGACAGGCACTCGGGATGACTGCCGAGTGCCGTGTCGACAGCCCGGGCGCGGCGGCGAAGTCCGCGAAGCCTCACAAGGCCTTGGCTCCTTCCGTGTGGCGAGCTCGCTCCGAGGCTCGCGCAATTCTTGCGCGCCTGGAGCCCTTGCTCGCAAACCCTTCGCATCCGCCCGAATACGCCTTCTGTCAGGAAGAAGCGTGGATGGTCATTCGGACCTCCCCGCCTGACGAAGTCATGAAGAGGACTGTTCGCACGCGCTCGCGAGGGTTTAATTGAGCAGGCGGCCGAGGGCCGCCATGTACCTGTTTCGTGGGTGGACGCCGTCGAGTGTCCACCTTCGATGAACGGGAACCTCAAAGGGAGTGGACATGCGCGAGCTGAATCTTCGACGGTGGACCCAGGTGGCGGCGCTGACGATGGGCGCGCTGTGGACCGTGGGTTGTGGTGCGCTTCCCGAGACGGGAGGCAAGCAGCCGGGCGAGCCGCGAGGCGGCGCGTTCGCCCAGCGTGGCATCCAGCCGAGCGCCCTGCTGGACATGGAGGGCAACGTGCACCCCGAGAAGTCTCCGCCGTGGTTGATGACCGCGGACCGGGGTCACAACGGCACCATCAAGGAGATTGGCTCCAGCATCGACCCGCGCACGCCCAAGCTCGACGGTCAGCAGAACAAGTCCCTCTGGGATGACTCGGGCAAGATGATGCAGGACCGCTACGGCAGCGCCACCTACTCCCCCACGGCGCAGGGCCTGGGCGGCGAGGACGGCGCCATGACGGGGACCGTCACGGACCACCACCGCTCCTGGGGCTACCGCCCGCTCGGCTGGCAGGACCGCAACGCCCACTCGCGCCGCTAGGCGCCCGGCGTGCCCTCGCCCATCCCCCCGCCGCCGTGGGCTGGGGGATGCGTATCCATCCCTCTGGAGCCTCGGATGGCTCGCCGGAGGGATTGCACATGAACCACCGAACCGCGCGCCGTTGGCTCCTGCCTGGGGCCCTGGTCGTCATCACCTCGCTGGGCACCGCCTGCGGGGATTGGGGTGGCTCCTGGTACCAGGGCAACTCCAACGAGGCCCAGCCCTTGAGCAGCTTCGGTCCCGGTACGGGGGGCTCGGGCCCGAACATCGCCCCGGTGCAGGACCGCGTGGGCGAGAATCTTCCGCCCACCGCCGTGAACAACGTGCCGCCTCGCGTGCAGCCCGGAATCGCCCAAGGCGACCCGGACGCCATCCGCCGTGAGGAGGAGAAGGAGGCCCGGCAGGACCGCGAGGAGGCGAAGGACTCCGCTCCGGCGCGAGCGCCCGCCCAGACTCCACCTCCCGACAACACACCCTGAGCCGCTGCCTCCAGGCCCGGGCGCCCCCTGGGTCCGGGAGTCGGGTCCGCCCGCGGTCGCCGCCCTGCGCGAGCAGGGTCGCATCACTCCGCCCGTGAGCATTCATCCGAAGGTCAGCGTCCCTCGGACGTGGCCTCGCAAGAAGGCTTCGTCCGCGAGCGCCCTGGGCGAAATGGCCGCACGCACTGGACGTGGCCTCACGGGGCTTCACCGTGCGCCCTCATCGGCACGTGCGTGGCGCGACGGCCCGCGGGGGCAGCCGAGCGGGCTCCACCCGCGAGCCGTCAGCGCGACGCGAGCATGACCTCGGTCGGGTCCTTGCCCGCGAAGGAGCTGTCGAGCCCCTGGGCGAGCGCCAGATGCTCGGCCCCGCCGAGCGTGGCGAGCCGGTCCTCCGCCGGGTGGGCGAAGCGCGCGGCGAGCACATCCAGCCGGCGATGCGCCTCGGTGATGCGCTCGCGCGGAATCCGTCCGGACTCCACCGCCTTCACCACCGCCTCGATGGCGCGCCGCTGCACGTCCACCTGATGGCACACGAGGAACAGGTCCACGCCCGCGAGCGTGCCTCGCACCGCGGCCTCCTCCACGGAGTAGTGCGCCGCGATGGCCTTCATCTCCAGGTCGTCGCTGACGAGCACCCCGTCGAAGCCCAGCTCCTGGCGCAGCACGCCCGTCAGCACGCGCTCGCTCATCGTCGCGGGCATCTCCTTGTCCAGCGCGTCGAACATGACATGCGCCGTCATCAGCGACGCCAGCCGCGCCTGCGCGAAGGCGCGGAAGGGCACCAGCTCCACGCGCCGCAGCCGCTCCAAATCATGCGGCAGCCGGGGCAGCGTCAGGTGGCTGTCCGTCATCGTGTCGCCATGCCCGGGGAAGTGCTTTCCGCAGGACGCGACCCCTCCGGCCTCGAGCCCGCGAGCGAGCGCCACGCCCAGCCGCCCCACCTCCTCCGCGTCCCGGCTGAAGCTCCGGTCGCCGATGACGGGGTTGGCCGGATTGGTGTCCACGTCCAGCACCGGCGCGAAGTCCCAGTCGAAGCCCACCGCGCGCAGCTCGTGCGCGAGCAGCCGCCCCACGCGCTCCACGACGCCCGCGTCCCCGCGCTGTCCCAGCTCCCGCATCGGGGGCAGGGTGGTGAACGGCGCTCCGCGCAGCCGGGCCACGCGCCCACCCTCCTGGTCCACGGAGAGGATGAACGGCCGGCCCGCGCGCACCTTGAGCTCGTGGCACAGCGCCGCCGTCTGCTGGGCCGTGCCCACGTTGCGCTTGAACAGGATGGCGCCGTAGATGCCGTCATCCATCAACGACGCCAGGTCGGCGTCGACGCGGGTTCCAGGAAAGCCCACCATGAACAGGCGGGCACAGTCGCGATACAGGGCGGAGGCGGTCACCCGCGCAGTGTCGCACTCCACGGGCCGGGGCTGGAGACCGGAATGCGCCGCGCCGCCCGGGGCGTCGTCTGCTCGTCAACTCCCGGGGCGTCCGGGCCCTTCGGGATACCGGTCCACGCGCGGGGTCGCCACGTTGCCTGGGGGCCCCGTGAGACGAGGGCGCCCATCGACCCAGGGGGCAGGCAGGCCATGATTCAGCTCGCGCGCGTGTATCACCATCTGGAGCCCGGGGACTCGGACGGCGCTCGCTTCCTCGTGGAGCGGCTGTGGCCCCGGGGCATCAAGAAGACCCGGCTGGAGCTCGACGGCTGGCTCAAGGACGTGGCGCCGAGCACGGAGCTGCGCAAGTGGTATGGCCATGACCCGGCGCGCTGGAAGGAGTTCCAGCGCCGCTATGCCCGGGAGCTCTCCTCGCACGACGAGGCGCTCGCGCCCCTCCTCGAGGCGGCCCGCCAGGGTGACGTGACGCTGCTGTACAGCGCGCGCGACGAGGACCACAACAGCGCCGTCGTCCTGAAGGACTACCTGGAGAAGCAGCGGCGGCGTCCGGTCAGGCGGCGCCGTCGCCCCACGGTGCATTGACTCGGGGGGCTTGTTCCACCCCGGGCGACTGCTACAAGGGCGCGCTGATGCTCCGAGGCACCTTCCGCGCCTCCGTTCAATCGAGGCCCTGATGGATTTCGCCACGCTCGCGCTGTCTCCCCCGCTGCTCCAGGTCCTGGGGGAGCTCGGCTTCCAGTCCGCCACGCCCATCCAGGCGCAGAGCATCCCCGTGCTGCTCGAGGGCAAGGACCTGGTCGGCCAGGCCCGCACGGGCAGCGGCAAGACGGCTGCCTTCGCGCTGCCCCTCTTGCGTCAGGTGCGGCTCCAGGACCGTCGGGTCCAGTCGCTGGTGCTGTGCCCCACGCGCGAGCTGTGCGCGCAGGTGGCGGGCGAAATCCGCAAGCTGGGCCGCAGGCTCCCCGGGCTCCAGGTGCTGGTGCTCGCGGGTGGCCAGCCCATCCGCCCGCAGTTGGAGGCGCTGGAGAAGGGCGCTCACATCGCGGTGGGCACCCCTGGCCGAATCATCGACGTGCTGGACCGCGACGCGCTGGACACCCGTGGGGTGGCCACGGTGGTGCTGGACGAGGCGGACCGCATGCTCGACATGGGCTTCCGCGAGGACATGGAGCGCATCCTCGGCGCCATGCCGTCGCGCCGGCAGACGGTGCTCTTCTCCGCGACCTTCCCGCCGGACATCGCGGCCCTGAGCCGCGCGTTCCAGAAGGAGCCGGTGCGCGTGACGGTGGAGGACACCGAGGCCGCGCCGCCCATCCGCCAGCTTCGCTACAACTCCGCGCCGGAGGACAAGCCGGCGATGCTGCTCAAGGTCCTCCACCGCCACATGCCGGCGTCCGCCATCGTCTTCTGCAACCACAAGGCGACGGTGGTGGAGCTGACGAAGTCGCTCTCCGACGCGGGCGTCAGCGTGGACGGACTGCAGGGTGACCTGGAGCAGTTCGAGAGAGATCGCGTCATGGCGAAGTTCCGCAACCTCAGCACGCGCGTGCTGGTGGCCACGGACGTGGCGGGGCGAGGCATTGACGTGGAGGCGCTCGACGCCGTCGTCAACTTCGACATGCCCTTCCAGCCCGAGCCGTACGTGCACCGCATCGGCCGCACCGGACGCGCGGGACGCACCGGCCTCGCCATCGCGCTGGTGACGCCGCGCGACGAGCGCAAGGTGGAGGAGATCGAACAGGCCCTCGGCGTGAAGCTGGAGACGGGCGACCAGGCCGCGCTGGAGGAGACCTTCATGAAGCCCGGCGCGCTCGGCTCCGAGTGGGAGACGCTCTACATCTCCGCGGGCCGCAAGGACAAGATGCGGCCGGGCGACATCCTCGGCGCGCTGACGGGCGAGGCGGGCGGGTTCGCCGCGACGGACGTGGGCAAGATTGAAATCCAGGACCACATCGCCTACGTCGCCGTCGCCCGGCGCGTGTCCCGCATCGCCTTCCAGCGCTTGAGCGAGGGCCGCATCAAGGGCCGCAAGCACAAGATTGAGCGCGTGAAGTAACACCGCTCAAGCCGGCGGCGGCGGGAGCCTGCGCACCTCGAAGTCGAACTCGCGCAGGTGGCCCCGCAGGAAGTCCGCGATGTACGCCAGGTGCGCGGGGAAGGGCGCCGAGTCCAGGAGCGCGAGGGACTCGTCCCGCTTCTCCAGCTCGCGAAAGGCCTCGGCCCGCAGCAGCCGATGCTCGTCCGAGTCCGAGGTCACGAGGTGGGCCAGCACGTGCAGGTTGCTGAGCACCGCCCGCGTGCGCCTCCAGGGGCTTCGCCATGACGCGCCCTGGTGATGGGGCGCGTTGCTCATCCACCACAGGTGCTGGCGCGCCTCCCACTCCCACGCGGGGGGCCGCAGCAGGTTCTCCCGCAGGACGAACTGGAGCTCCGCCTCGGTGGGGTGCTCGAGCCTGGGCGCTTCCTTCCACTCGCGTGGGAGCAGCGAGCGCGTCGTCTGTACCGTGGTGGACTCCAGCGAGACGCGCGCGCCCAACTCCACGAGGCGCCTGACGAGTCGTCCCGCCAACTCCTCGTTCCATGCGCCCAGCGACGCCGGGAGCTTGTCGAGCACTCGCCGGGCCTCCGTCGGCGACTTCCCCAGCTCGCGACTCAACAGGTGCATCACCTCGGCACGGCGTCCGCCGGCGTGGGCGAGCGTGACGCGGGTGGCAGGCTCCTCGTGAGGCACGGTGCGCTCCGTGAGGTCGCCGAGTGGGAGCAACTCACTCGCCCGAAACAGCTCGCGGCACGAAGCACAGCGGGAGAAGACCGGGACGCGCATCCACATCGGTGGGTCCTCCCACCAGCCATCCGTCCATATCGTCAGGCCCAGCGTGTTGAAGCTGGCGAGGGACCGGCGCAGGTGCGGCGCTCCACAGTGCGGACAGGCGACGACGACGTCGGGGCCGGGCATCATGGCCCCGAAGTCTATTTGCGCAGCAGCGTGCCCTCGAAGAAGAACGCCACGCACGCGGCCAGGATGAGCCACGTCCACAGCGGCACCGAAGGTCGGTCCTCGTCGCCGCTGGACGCCTTCACCGTCTCCTCGCCGAAGTACGCGGTGAGGGTCTCCTGCGGCACGCGCGTCAAGTCGCTCTCGGCCGGGTCCAGCGTCGCCGCGAAGGACAGCGCGGGCACCATCTTCCCCTCCGCGCCCAGCACCGAGTACGCCCCCGGCTCCAGCACCGGCCCCGCCACGACGGAGCCGTCCGTCTGCTCCTTCAGCGGCAGCTCCGCGCCATCCGGGGCCTTCACCGCCGTCACCTTCTGCGAGCCCTCCGGACGCAGCGTCGCCAGCTCACCCACGCGCACGCGCACCTCCTCGCGCTCCTCCAGCGAGCCGGTGAGGTACGCCGCGAAGCGCTGCATCAGCGGCAGGAAGCTGGTGCGGATGGCGAAGTCGCTCCAGTCGCGGTCCACCGTGCTGGTGAACAGCGCCACGCGGCCCTTGCCCTTGCGCATCACCGCGACCGCGGGAGCCCCGTCCTCGTACGTGGCCAGCACCTGGCTCGCGCCAGGAGACGTGGGGTTGTCCGCCTCCAGCAGCATGTAGCGGTAGAAGCGCGCGCCCACGAGGCCCTCCTCGGCGCGTCCGGTGAAGGGCGAGAAGAGCACGTGCTCCTGGTTCACCTGCGCCAGCCGCGCCGCCTTCGTCTCCGCCTCCGGGTCCGTGTCGCGCTCCGCGCTGGTGCGCAGCACGCGCAGCGGCCGGGGCAGCACCGCGCCCAGCTTCTGGTTGTAGTCCTCCGTGTTCACCCGGTCGCCCATGCTGACGAACAGGCCGCCGCCGTTCTCCACGAAGGTAGACAGCCGCGCCGCCTCCTCCGCGTTCGGCGCCGCCACG
>NZ_SRLW01000098.1:0-31334 GCF_006518215.1 Myxococcus sp. AB025B | reverse complement strand
CACCCGAACCTGCCCGCCCACCCGGCGCAGCATGTTCAGGCGCGCGATGAGCACGCCCCCCTTGATGCGAGAGCCCGAGCCTTCCAGAACCATGAGAAGTCCGTGGGTTGCACCAACCTCACGCATTGTGACAGCCGGGTGGCGGAGGCAGCAACCATCCCCCTGCCCGGCCGTCCCTCAACACGCTGTTATTTCGAGGGAAACATGATTTCAGACTCACCGCGGCCGTGAAAAATAACCTGGGGAGGGGCTGGGGGTTGAGGCAGTCGTGAGCATCAGGGAGACAGGCGGCCAGGTGGTGGCGATGCCGTCTCGCCGGCTGGCCCTGGAGGGGGCACCGGACGAGGTGCTGTGCCGCGCCTTCCTGGACGGGGAGACGGCGGCGTTCGAGGTGCTGGTGCTGCGGCACCGGGCGCTCGTCTTCTCGCTGGTGCGCCGCTACACGACGCGGCCCGAGGACGCCGCGGACCTGACGCAGGGCGCGTTCCTGCGCGCGCTGGAGGCCTCGCGCCGGGTGTTCTCGCGCTTCACGCCGACGGGGCCGGCGCCGTTCCGGGCGTGGCTGGTGCGAATCGCGCTCAACCTGGCGAAGAACCACGCGCGCCAGGGGCAGCGGTGGCGGCCGGTGCTGGTGGAGGCCCCCCGCGAGGACGTGGCCGAGGCGCCCGGGGAATCCGCGCAGGACGGGCTGGAGCGGGCCGAGCGGGCTCGGAAGGTGCGCGAGGAGGTCCTCACCCTGCCCCGTCGTCAGCGCGAGGTGCTGACGCTGCGCGTGGACGCGGGCCTGGCGTTCAAGGACATCGCGCAGACGCTCGGCATCACCGAGAACAATGCGAAGGTTCAGTTCCACCATGCGGTGAAGCGCCTGAAGGCGCGGGTGGGTGAACCGGAGGAGAAGCACTGATGGCCGCATGCCCGGACATGGAAGCCCGACTGGACCTGCACGCCGCGGGGGCCCTGGAGCCCGAGGAGTCGGTGCCGCTGCTGCGGCACGTGGAGGCGTGCGCGGGGTGCCGCGAGGCGCTCGCGCAGTCGATGGAGGTGCTGTCGCTGGTGGCGCTGCCCGCGCCGACGGCCGCGGAGAAGGCCGCGCAGGACACCGTCCCCCAGCGCGCGCTGGAGACGTGGAAGCGCGAGCACATGAGCCAGACGCTGCGACGGCGCACGGTGGGCTCGCTGCTGGCCGCGGCGGCGGTGGTCGCGGCGATGGTGCTGATGCCGGGCCTGCCGCGTCCGTGGACGACGCAGGGGGCCTCCCCCACCGAGCCCGCCGAGGTCCGCGCCGAGGAGCGCGCGGTGGAGGCGCAGACGCTCGCGGACTTCGAGGCCTGGGCGGGGCTGGAGCCGCTGGAGGCCGGGGCGACGTGGGAAGACGAGGAGTCCTTCGAGGACCTCGAGAGCTGGGACGACGACCTGCTGGGAGAGACGTTGTGAAGACGATGACGCGCACGTCGTGGGTGATGCTGTCCGTGGTGCTCGTGCCCTGGCTGGCGCTGGCGAAGCCCGGTGACAAGGGCGAGGAGCGCTCCGCGCGCGTGACCGAGCGGATGGAGCGCCTGGAGAAGCGGCTGCGGCTGCGGCAGGTGCTGGCGCTGTCGGAGGCGCTGGAGCTGGACAACCAGCAGGCGCTGAAGATGGAGCAGACGCTGCGCCAGTTCGACGAGAAGCGCAGGCCCCTGCGCGAGCAGGTGCGGGAGGCCGCGCGCACGCTGCACCAGGCGGCCCGGGGTGACAGCGCGGCGCTGGCGCAGGTGGACGCGGCCGCGCAGCGCGCCTTCGAGGCCCGTGAGCGCATCACCGTGCTGGACCGGGAGATGTACCAGGCGCTGGCGAAGGAGCTGCCCGCGGACAAGCGGGCGAAGCTGGCGCTCACCCTGGCCAGGGACGGTGGCCGGATGAAGCGGCCCTGGAGGGGCGAGGGGCCGGGCGACGCGGGCGCGGACGACTGAGCGCGGGTGCGCCCCGGGTCCGGGACAAACAGGCATCCAACCCGGAGTGCGGCGCGGGGGCATGACTACCGTCAGGGAGCCGACGGCGCGTGTCGCGCCGTCACCGAGGAGGCTTCCATGCGTCCGCTGATTCGACTCGCGCCCCTGTTGATGGCGTGTGCCCTCACGGCCTGCGCCGGCATCGACGTGAGCACGAACTACGACCCGAGCGCCGTCCAGCAGCTCGACGGCTACAAGACCTACGCGTGGCTGCCGCAGCCCCAGGGCAGCGACAAGCGCGTGTACAACCCCATCGTCGGCGGTGAGGTGGAGCGGGCGGCGGACGCCTATCTCCAGTCGCACGGCTACCAGAAGGTGGAGGCCAATCCGGACTTCCTCCTCGGCTGGCACGGGGCCATCGACAACAAGCTGGAGGCGGACACCGTCAACGCGTACTACGGCTATCCGTACGACCCGATGTGGGATCCGTTCTACGGGGGCGGCCCGGTGGCCATGTCGGCGCCGGAGACGGTGGTGCGCGAGTACGAGCAGGGGACGCTGATCATCGACGTGGTCGACGCCCAGTCGAAGAAGCTGGTGTGGCGCGGCCAGGCCCAGTCGGAGATCGACGACAGCGCCAAGGCGGAGAAGCAGCAGTCGCGCATCAACCAGTCGGTGGAGGAGATCCTCGAGCGCTTCCCGCCCCGGGGTGGGAAGTAGTGAGGTGCGCGTGTCCGGCGCCGGGGCGTCGGACGCCGGACACGCCCGCTGTCCTGGAGGTCCGGTCGTGACGTGGCGGGGACGTGAGCAGCTTGAGCCGGCTCCATGTCCCCTCCGCGCCGACTCGTTGGATGCGTCCTGCTGCTCCTCTGGGTGAGCGGCTGCTCCGTCGCGGCGCCCCGCTCGGAGCTGGTGCGGCGGGTGGGACGTTCAGACCTGTCCGTCGAGGCGCTGCGCGTCCGCGTGCGGGACATGGCCCGGCGCTTCTCGGGGTTGTTGGAGGCCTCCGCGGATGAAATCGCGGCGGAGTCCGGCTCCGAGGAGGTGCGCGCGGCGATGACGCGGTTCAAGATCAACGCGGTGCCCGCGATGCAGGCGGCCCTGCTCCAGCCGGACCCCGTGGCGGCGCTGGTGGATGCGTGGGCGCTGCTCGCGCAGCTCGAGCTCGCCCTGCCCCCGCGGGCGACGGGCGCGGGCGCGTCACCGGAGCTCGTGGCGCGGGCGGAGCGGATGTTGCGCCAGCAGGAGGCGGAGGTGGAGGCGCTCTGGAAGGACGTCTGCGGGCGTCAGGACGTGGAGGGCGCGCGGGCGCGGGTCCATGAGTGGGCCGCGGAGCACCCGCTCGTGGGCCCGCTCGTCACGCGGGTGTCCACGGTGTCGTTGCTCGCGGAGGTGACGTCGATGTCCGGCATGGGAGCCCTGGGGACGGCCGGGGTGCTGGTGGAGGATGTCCGGGACCTGACGGCGCGCGTGGACCTGTATGCGGCGAGCCTGCCGCGACAGGTGCGCTGGCAGGTGGAGTCGATGGCGCAGGATGCGCTGAAGGCGGTGCCCACGCGCGAGGTGCTGGCGGACCTGGGGCGTGCCGTGGACACGCTGGAGCAGTTCGGCGCGCTGGCGGCGGGGACGTCCGCGCTGGTGGCGGGGGAGCGGAGCGCGATGTTGTCCGCGCTCACCTCGGAGCGGGAGGCGCTGCAGCGCTTCGTCGAGCAGGAGCGACGGGCCTTGATGGCGGAGGTCGCGGACGAGCGACAGGCCGTGCTCTCCGCGCTCCACACGGAGCGGGTGGAGACCCTTCAGCAGGGCGAGCGCATCGGCCTCGGGATGGTGGACCTGACCTTCCAGCGCGCGACGCTGCTGGTCGACCGGGTGTTCCTGTGGCTGCTCGGGATGACGCTCGTGGGCGTGCTGGGTGGGCTGGGCCTCGCGGCGCTGTTGCTGCGCGCGTGGAGGCGCAAGGCGGGTTGAGTCGCGCGACCTCCCGCCGGGCGCGGAGGCCATGCCCCCGTCCGCTCTCGCCACCCATCCGCCGCTTGCGGCCACCTGCTGAGCGCGGAGCCACGCGGCCTCGTTCGAACAAACCCTCACGAGGCCACGCGGACCGCCACCAGCTCCACTCAGGGACTCGCGTCAGCGGGAGGTTGCTCGGGCAGGGTGACGCTCCTCCACGCGCCCTTCACGCTCTCGGGGATGATGAGGGGCCGCTCGCAACGGGCGCGGTCCCACTTCCCCAGGTCCGCGCACGCGTCGTACGTGGACTGGAAGAAGTCGAGCAGGAAGGCCCTCGGGTCCTTCGCGCGCCGCACGGCCTCGTACGGCAGCAGGAACTCCTTCAGGTTCGCGTCGTACCCCGCCCCCGAGGGCTTCACGCTCGCTTCAGCGAAGCCCTTCGGCTCGGGCGCCGCGTAGCAATAGAACGCCGCGTCGCCGAGCGCCTCGGTGCCGGGCCAGAAGCCCACGCTGCACACCTCCTCGCAGTACGCCTCCGCCGTCACCGCGTCCGCCCCCGGCCGCGCCGGAGCGGGCCTCCCGCCGAAGCGCGTCACCGCCAGGTCGAAGCTCCCCCAGAAGAACTGCACCGGGCTGCACTTGCCCGTGAAGCCCGCGCGGAACTCCTTCATCGCGATGTGGGCCTGCAACAACGCCCGCCACCAGTTGCGCACGTGCCCGGGCACATACGTCGCGTGGTGCGTGTCCTGGCTGAAGGGCGTCGTGTCATCGGGAATCTCCACCGGCTGCTCCCAGATGTGCACCTCCACGCCCAGCTCGCGCAGCGTCGACATGACGTCCCGATAGAACTCCGCCACCGAGCGCGCCATCAGCTCCATGACGCGCACGTCTCCACGGCTCGTCAGGAAGCGCAGCTCGCTGGCCAGGAAGTCGAAGTCCACCTCGAAGCTCCCATTCCCATGGGGAATCAGCCCCGTGGTGAGCCCGCGAGATGTCACGCGGAACGACACGTTCCACCAGTGGTTCTCCGGCGGCGTCAGCGCCAACCGCACCTTGCCGAGCACCTGGGTGTACCGGTGCAGCGTGGCGTAGGTGTCCTTCCACTCCGCGAAGGGAAGCGCCGGCCACGCCTCCTCCCGCGTCCCGAATCCGGATGTCGACAGGGCCATGCGGCTCCCTCCTCAAGGGCCACGTCCACCAGGGACGGTGACCCCAGGGGCACGCCCGCGCCACACGGGCCCCCAGGCCCGCATGCCGTGAGGACGGAGGAAGGAGCGCCGGCCCACGAGGACGCCCAGTCCCTCACGAACGACGCCTCGCCCGCCCGGGCGGCTGTCCCCCCGGGCCGGCGAACGAGCCCCCGCTCAGGGCTGGGCGAGCGCGGCGTCGACGGCCTTGCGCAGCTCGTCGCTCTCCGGCGTCACCTTGCTCGGGAAGCCGGCGCGCACCTGGCCGTCCTTGCCCACCACGTACTTGTGGAAGTTCCACTTCGGCGCGTCGTGGTCCTTCGACAGGAAGGCGTAGACGGGCGACTGGCCCTCGCCCTTCGTCTTCACCTTCTCGAACATGGGGAACGTCACCTTGAAGCGCAGCTCGCAGAACTTCGCGATCTGCTCCGAGCTGCCCGGCTCCTGCCCGCCGAAGTCGTTGGACGGGAAGCCCAGCACGACGACGCCCTTGTCCTTGTAGTCCTGGTAGAGCTTCTCCAGGCCCGCGTACTGCGGCGTGTAGCCACACTCGGACGCCGTGTTCACGATGACCAGGACCTTGCCCTGGTAGTCGGAGAGGTTGGCGGGCTTGCCGTCGAGGCGGTTGGCGGACAGCGCGTGCAGGGACATGGGCTTCTTCTCGCTGGAGGGCTGGGACTTCGCGGGAGTGGACGGCTTCGTCGCCACATCACCGGCCAGGGCCGGGGTGACGAAGAGCGCCGAGGCGACGCACAGGACATGAAGGGTTCGCATGCGGCCGGAAGGATGCCGAAGCCCCGGCCCCGTTTCACGCCCTTCTGTCCTGTCCGTGACAATCACCGCCGACTCCCCGCCGCGCCACGTCGCGAGGACGGGGCCTCCTCGCCCGTGAAGAGCGAGCGCAGCACCCGGCCCGTCGCCGTCTTCAGCTTCGCCACCTCGCGAGGCGTACCCGCCGCGACGATGTGGCCCCCCTCCTCGCCGCCCTCGGGCCCCAGCTCCACCAGGTGGTCCGCCGCGCCGATGACCGACGGGTGGTGCTCGATGACCACCAGCGTGTCGCCGCGGTCCACCAGCCGGCCCATGAAGGTGATGAGCTTCTCCACGTCGCCCACGTGCAGGCCCGTGGTGGGCTCGTCCAGCACGTAGAGCGTGGGCTCGTGCCGCGAGGACGCCGTCAGCTCGGCCGCCAGCTTCAACCGCTGCGCCTCACCGCCGGACAGCGTGTTGGAGCCCTGGCCCAGCTGGAGGTAGCCCACGCCCAGGTCCGCGAGGCACTGCAGCGGCGCCGCCACCTTGGGCAGGTTCTGGAAGACGTCCTTCGCCTCGTCCGCGGACAGCCGCAGCACGTCGCCGATGGACAGCCCGTGGTAGCGCACCTCCAGCGTCGCCGCGTCGAAGCGCGCGCCCCCACAGGCCTCGCACGGCGTCACCACGTCCGGGAGGAAGGACATCTCGTGGGAGATGGAGCCCTGGCCCTCGCACGCGGTGCACCGTCCACCGCTGGCCGTGTTGAAGGAGAAGCGCGCGGCGGAGAAGCCGCGAATCTTCGCCTCGGGGGTCGCCGCGAAGGCCCGACGCAGCTCGTCCCAGATGCCCAGGAACGTCGCGGGCACGGAGCGCGGCGTGCGGCCGATGGGCGACTGGTCCACCGACATCACCCGCTTCACCGCCTCCACACCCTTGAGCGAGTCGAACGGCCCGGGCCGCGAGGACACCAGCTCCAGCGCCTCGCGCAGCGCGGGGTACAGCACCTGTCGAATCAGCGTGCTCTTGCCCGAGCCGGACACGCCGCTGACGACGTTGAGCCGGCCCACCGGCAGCCGCAGGTCCACGCGCTTCAGGTTGTTGGCCCGCGCGCCCTTCAGCTCCAGCCACTGCTTCGGCTCCCCGCGTCCTGAGGGAGGCCGCACCTGGGACGCCCGCAGCGCGAGCGCCGTGGGGGACTCGCCCTGGAGCACCACGTCTGGAGGTCCCTCCGCGAGGATGCGCCCGCCGCCGCGTCCGCCCGTCGGGCCCAAATCCAGCAGGTGGTCCGCCGCGCGGATGGTGTCCGAGTCATGCTCCACCACCAGCACCGTGGAGCCGGTGTTCACCAGCGCGCGCAGGTTGTCGAGCAGCCGGTGCGTGTCGCGCGGGTGCAGGCCGATGGTCGGCTCGTCGAGCACGTACATCGCGCCGGTGAGCCCCGCGCCCAGCTGCGCCGACAGCCGCAGGCGCTGCATCTCGCCACCCGACAGCGTGGCCGCGTTGCGGTCCAGGGACAGGTAGCCCAGGCCCACCCGCTCCAGGAACTCCATGCGCCGCAGCAGCTCCTGCCGCGAGGGCTCGCCGAGCAGCGCCCGGTCTCCCTTGAACTTCCAGCCCCTTACGCGCGCCAGGGAGGCCGCCACGGACTGCTGCACCACCTCGTGGTAGCGCGCTCCTTCCAGGCGCACGCCCCGAGGCACCGGCGCCAGTCGACTGCCGCCGCACTCACGGCACGGCGCCGTCTCGCCCTCGGCCTGCGCTTCGGGGCCCCCCTTCACGCCCGTGCCCTCGCACGACTCGCAGCGGCCCTGCTTCGTGTTGAACGAGAACCAGCGCGGGTCCAGCTCCGGCACCGCCGTGCCGCACCTGGGGCACGTGCGCTCGGTGGACAGGAGCGTCTCGCCCTTCGACGTGCGAATCTTGAGCGCGCCCTGCCCCCAGCCCAGCGCCTTGTCGAACACGTCCCGGGGCAGCTTCGACAGCTTGCCCTCGTGCATCACCAGGTCGATGTCGTGCTCGCGCGTCTTCGCCAGGCGCGGCGGGTCGTCCGTCGAGGACAGCTGCCCGTCGACGATGGCCGTGGTGATGCCCGCGCGCGCCGCGGCGGCGAAGACATCCAGGTATGTGCCCTTGCGCGAGCGCACCGCCGGCGCCAGCACCGTCCCATCTCCCTTCAGCTGGGAGAGCTGCGCGAACAACACCTCCGGCGACGTGGAGGTGATGGGCGTATCGTCGTTGGGGCAGTGCGGCTCGCCCAGCTTGGCGAACAAGAGCCGCAGGTAGTGGGCCACCTCGGTGACGGTGGCCACCGTGCTGGTGCCACCCGCGCGCGAGGTGCGCTGCTCCAGCGCCACGCTCGGCGGAATGGAGCTGACGCGCTCCACGTCCGGCCGGGGCATGGTGGGCAGGAACTGGCGCGCGTACGGGCTGAGCGTCTCCAGGAAGCGCCGCTGGCCTTCCGCGAACACCACGTCGAACGCGAGCGAGCTCTTGCCCGAGCCGCTCGGCCCCGTGACGACGGTCATCTTCCCCAGGGGAATCTTGCAGGACACGTCCTGGAGGTTGTGCTCGCGCGCGTGCTCCACCTCGATGGCGGGCGCCGCGTCCTTGCCCGGCCGCCGCGCCTTCACCACCCGCCCCAGGGGCTTGCGCTCGCCCCGGAGCGCCACCGCCGTCGCGCCCTCGCCGCGCGCCACCGACTCCGGCGTGCCCTCGGCCACCAGCCGCCCGCCGTCCTTGCCGCCCACCGGCCCCAGGTCGATGACCCAGTCCGACGCCTTCATCACCGCGACGTCATGGTCCACCACGATGACGCTCGCGCCCTTGTCCACCAGCGCGTGCAGCGCGTCGATGACGTGACGCACGTCCTCCGCGTGCAGGCCCGCACTCGGCTCATCGATGAGGAACAGCGCGCCCTTCGCCTCACTGGCCAGCGCCCGCGCCAGCTTCAACCGCTGCGCCTCGCCGCCCGACAGCGTGGACAGCGGCTGTCCCAACGGCAGGTAGCCCAGGCCCAACCGCGCCACGGGCCCCAGCGCGCGCTGCAGGGCCGCGTCGCTCCCGAAGTGCTGGAGCACCTCCGCCACCGTCATCTCCAGCACCTGCGCCACGCTGAAGCCCTGGTGACGGACGGCGAGCACCTCCTCCTTGAAGCGCCGGCCCCGGCACACCGCGCACAACAGGGCCACGTCCGCGAGGAACTGCATCTCCACCGTCTCGTAGCCCTCGCCCGAGCACGCCTCGCAGCGCCCCTTGTCCACGTTGAAGGAGAAGTGCGCCGGCGTCAGGCCCCGCACCTCCGCGTCCGGCTCCGCGGCGAAGCGCTCGCGCAGCCGGTCCCACGCCTTGGTGTACGTGGCCGCGTTGCCGCGCGAGGTGCGCCCCAGCGGAGACTGGTCCACGAAGGTGATGGCCTTCACCGCGTCGGCCCCCTCCAGCGCGTCCACCGCGCCCGGGGCCTCCACGTCCTTCACGCCCAGCCGGCGCGCCAGGTGCCGGTAGAGCACCTCGTCCACCAGCGTGCTCTTGCCCGAGCCGCTCGGGCCCGTCACCGCGCACAGCACGCCCAGCGGCACCTTCACCGACAGCGCCTTGAGGTTGTGCTCGCGCGCGCCCCTCACCACCAGCTCACCGGTCCGCTCGCGCGGCGCCCGCTTCACGTCGGCCCCACCCGCGAGCAGTCGGCCCGTGGGCAGGTCCTTGCGCTTCGCCAGCGCCTCGGGAGGACCGTCGAAGCACAGCTCGCCGCCCTCGCGGCCCGCGCCCGGCCCCAGCTCCAGCACGCGGTGCGCGGAGCGGATGACCAGCGGGTCATGCTCGATGACGAGCGCGATGTTGCCGCGCTCCGCCAGCTCCGCGATGGCCTCCGTCAGCGGCGGCACGTCGCCCGGGTGCAGGCCCACGGTGGGCTCATCCAGCACGAAGAGCGAGCCGGTGAGCGAGGTGCCCAGCGCGGCCGTCAGCGACACGCGCTGCGCCTCGCCACCGGACAGCGTGCGCGCCTGCCGGTCCAGCGTCAGGTAGCCCAGCCCCACGCGCTGCAGGTAGCGCAGGCGTCCGGCCAGCTCGCGCCGCGCCAGCTCCCCCTGCCCCGTCGTCGTGCCCAGCGCGTCCAGCCGCGCCAGCGCCTGCGTCAGCTCCAGCCCGTGCCACCCCGGCAGGTCCAACCCGCCCACGCGGTAGGCCCGCGCCTGCTCGTTGAGCCGCGCGCCGCCGCAGTCCTTGCACAGCGAATACGCCCGGTAGCGCGCCAGCAACACGCGCACGTGCATCTTGTACGTGCGCCCCTCCATCCACCGGAACCACGCGCGCACGCCCGGATACGCGCGGCCGTCGTCGTAGTCCCCCGCGCCCTCCAGTACCGACTCACGCTGCGCCGGCGTCAGCGAGGACCAGGGCGCATCCAGGGGAATCTTCTTCTCGCGGCACCAGCGCTGGAGCATGCCGCGCTCCCACTCCGTCGACGCGCCGGACCACGGACGGATGGCGCCCTGCGACAGGCTCAGCGCCGGGTTGGGAATCACCTTGTCCCAGTCGATGCCGATGGTGCGGCCGAAGCCCCGGCACGCCGCGCACGCGCCCACGGGCGACTGGTAGCTGAACAGGCCCGGCCGCGCCGCCTCGAACTCGCGCGCGCACTTCGGACACACCAGGCCCCGGCGCACCCGCTTCGCTTCCGCGCCGGGCAACAGCACCACCGCCTCGCCCTCGGCGCGGTGCCACGCGTCCTCCAGCGCCTGCGTCACCCGCCCCACCTGGGACGACGACAGCTTCACCCGGTCCACCAGCACGCGGGCGATGCCCGCCGGATCCGTGGCCTCCGAGGGCTTGAGCGACTCCAGCTCCCGCACCTCGCCCTGCACCACCAGCCGGTGGTAGCCGTCCTTCAACAGGCGCGCGCGCACGTCCAGGAACGACGCCGTGTCGGGGATGCGCAGCGGGAAGGCGATGAGCGCCGCGGCATCCGGGGACTCGGCCGCCAGCGCGCGGGCCGCCACGCCCGCGTCGGTGCGCACCGCCTCCACCCCGCAGGCGGGACACACGGGCATCGCCTCGCGCGTGAAGAGCGCGGACAGGTATGGCTCCACGTCCGCCAGCGTCGCCACCGTGGAGCGCGAGCTCTTCACCGGCGCCCGACGGTCCACCGCCACGCCCGCCGCCACCGGCTCCAGCGCCTCCATGGGCGGCCGCTCCAGCCGCTCGAGGAACTGCCGGGCATACGGGCTGAAGCTCTCCACGAAGCGCCGCTGTCCCTCGGCGTACAGCGTGTCGAGCGCCAGGCTCGACTTGCCCGCGCCGGAGACTCCGGTGATGCAGACCAGCTCCCCCTCCGCCAGGTCGACGGAGAGGTCCTTGAGGTTGTGGGTGCGCGCGCCTACGAGGTGGGTCTTGTGCATTTCGGGTCGGAGGTTTAACGACCCGACACTCCAACGCCACAGACAAGTGAAGCTGTTTACCGATGCGAGCCCTCCCCGGTTGGGTGGAGGCCGAGCGGCTTGATACAACGGGGGTACAATCGAGCGCGCGAGGGCGGCACCCGGCCCGGTGCCCATCCCAGCCTCGCGACGCAGGAGGCCTTATGGCCGAGGGAGTCGTCGACAAATCCCCCCCCCGTGACGCGCTGTTCTCCGCCTCGTCCTCCCTGGTGTTGCTGGAAGTCGATGGACGCCCCGCCTCGGGCTTCGTCGCGACCGAACAGGGACACCTCGTCACCAGCCTCCACGCCGTCGCCGGCGCCCGCGAGATTCACGCGGTGATGGCGGACGGCACGCGCACGGAGGTGGTCCAGGTCGTCGCCATGGATGACCGCCGCGACCTGGCCGTGCTGCGACTGCCCGTCCCCGAGCTCGCCCCGCCGCTCGACCTGTCTCCCGTCTGCCTGCCCGGCGAGGGGGACACCGTCTATGTCCTGCGGGCCACCGCCAGCCCCGCACCGGAGGTCCGCTCGCAGGAGGTCCGGGCCGTCCAGGTGCTCGGCGACTGGCTCACCCTGCTGGAGCTCACCCGCACGCTCCCCGACGACTTCTCCGGCGGTCCAGTGCTCGACCTGCGAGGCGGCGTGGTGGGCGTGGCCACCGCGGCGCTCGCCAACGGCCGCTCGCTGGGCCTGGTCATCCCCACCCGCTACCTGCTGCCGCTCCTGCAGGGCGCCGGAAGCCTGCCCCTGTCCGCGCTGGAGACGCCGCGCCGCCGCGCCGGCCGCGTGCGCCAGGTGCCACGCCACCCGCTGAGCCTCCTGGAAGGCGCCAACACCGACGCGCTCGAGTCCATCGCCACCACGCTCGGCCACGCCATCAACGCCGGCGCGCCCGCGTACAACCGCGGCGACGTGGACGGCTGCTACCGGCTCTATGCACGCACCGCCGAGAAGCTCATCGCCACGTGCGAGGCCTTCCCCGGCGCCCAGCGCGCCCTGCGCGACGGCCTGTCACGCTGCGCCGGCCTGCAGGACTCCGACGACCGCGCCTGGGCCCTGCGCGACGCCTTCGACGGGCTGCTGGACGTCATCGGCCGCTGGCTCCAGGTCCGGCCCACGTCGCCGCGCCCCTCGCCCAAGTCCAGCCCGGGCACCCCCAGCCTCGTGGTGGCGCCCGCGACCAAGCGCTACCTCAACTAGTCGCGCGCGGCTCCTCCCACCAGACCCGCAGCGCGTAGCCCGCCGGGGCGCGCTCCAGCACCTCCACCCGCGCCGTCACCCGGGTGCGCAGGAGCACGCCCTCCACCACGCCCGCCACGAAGTCCGGCAGCGGGTCCGCGTCCACCACCCGCACGCACCACTCGCGCTCGCGCACGGGCGCAAGCTCCATGCGCATGTCCTCGCGGCCCGCCTTCAGGTACGTGGGCAGCCGCGTCAGGCACCGCTCCGTGCCCAGCAGCGGCGCCGCCGTGGCGAAGATGCGCCCCACCAGCGTCTGCGCGAAGCCCTCCACGTAGGACAGCCCCAGGGCCCGGTTCGCCTCCTCCGGCGTCTGTCCCGCGCACACGAAGCGCCGCGCCACCCCTAGCGCGGCGCGCCACACGGTGAGCGGATAGGACTCCTGGAGGTCCTCTTCGTCGTAGCCGATGTCCTTGAGGGACTGGGCGAACGCCCCGGAGGGCTTCAGGGCGTGCATGAACAGCCCCTCGAAGTTGCGCCGCGGCACGCAGACGGCCACCTGCGCCCTGCGCCCCACCGTCACCACGTCCTGTGAGCCCCGCCGTTCCATGACCATCCCCCCGTGCTTCGAATCCACCCGTCGTCCCGCAGTCTAACAGCCCGCCGGGCGTGAGGCTTTGGTTGCCCTGGAAAACTAGACCCTCGGCGCACTTTTACAACCGGAGGGCTCGTGCAACGATGGCCGTTTGCAATGCGAGGAGTCCCATGCGGGTCCTGATAGTCGCTCAGGGAGGGGCGGACCTGTCGCCACTGGAAACCCTGCTGGAAGAGCGGGGCATGACGGTGGTCCACGTCTCCAGGGACGTGGAGGTGCCAGCGGCATGGCGCGCCGGCCCCTGCCCACTGGTGGTGCTGGATGCACGCGAGAGTGGCTCGCGCATGCCGCTCGTGCGGGCCCTGCGCAGCCTGCCCGGCGGCGCGTCCGCCGTGGTGCTGCTGGTGGGACGCCGCGGCGCGCTGCGGGCCCTGGAGCCGGCGCTGGAGGACGGCGCCGACGAGGTGCTGGCCTGGCCCCCGGACCTGGAGGAGCTGCGGGTGCGGCTGGACATGGCCGAGCGCAGGTACGCGCGGCGCGAGTCCCGCATGGGCGTGCCCTTCGGGGACGAGCTGCGCGACACCATGCTCGCCGTCAGCCCCGTGCCCACCTCCATCACCACGCTGGGCGAGGGCAAGGTCGTCGCCGCCAATGACGCCTACTTCCGCGCCTTCGGCTACACGCGCGAGGAGATGCTGGGCAAGACGACGGTGGACCTGCACCTGTGGGAGCGCCCCATCGACCGCGCGCAGGTGATGGAGCGGCTGCGCCGGCACGGCTCGGTGCGCGGCGTGGACGCCCAGTACCACACGCGCACGGGCGAGGTGCGCCACACGCTGCTCTTCATGGGCCTGGTGCCCTACGCGGGCGAGCCGCACGTCATCTCGTTCTTCCCCGACATCACGCCGATAAAACAGGCGGAGGAGGAGGTGCGCCGCTCCGAGGTGAGCTTCCGCACGCTCATCCAGAGCCTGCCGGACCTGGTCGCCGTGTTCGACCGCAACGCGCGGGTGCGCTACGCCAACCTCAAGGTGGCGCGCGCGCTGGGCTACTCGGACGTGAAGGAGCTGGTCGGCAAGCACATCTCCGACATGATTCCCCCCGAGGACTTCGCCTCCGCGGACGCGCGCATGCACGAGGCCCTGCGCACCGGCCGCAACGCGTTGCAGGAAAGGCGCATGGTGCGCCGCGACGGCGGCATCCTCCACGTGGAGTCCACCACCTTCCCGCTGCACTTCGACGGCGAGGACTCCATCGTCTCCGTCGCGCATGACTTGACGGAGCGCCACCAGATGCAGGCCCGGCTGATGCTCGCCGAGCGCATGGCGTCGGTGGGCACGCTCGCCGCGGGCGTGGCGCACGAAATCAACAACCCGCTGGCGTACCTCACCGCCAACCTCGCCTTCGCGCGCGAGGAGCTCGCGCGCGTGCCCTCCCCCGGCGTGGACGCGTCGTTGTCGGAGGCGCTGTCGGACGCGCAGGCCGCGCTCTCCGAGGCGCAGCAGGGCGCCGAGCGGGTGCGCACCATCGTCCGGGACCTGAAGACCTTCAGCCGGGTGGACTCGGTGGAGGACTCCGTCGTGGACGTGCGCGCGGTGCTGGAGTCCACGCTGAACCTGGCCACCACGGAGATCCGCCACCGCGCGCGGCTGGTGAAGCTCTTCGAGGACGTGCCCCCCGTGCGCGCCAACGAGTCGCGGCTGGGCCAGGTGTTCCTCAACCTGCTGGTCAACGCCGCGCAGGCCATCCCCGAGGGCGCGCCGGACCGCCACGAGATTCGCGTGGGCGCGCGCCTGGGCGAGAGCGGCCGCGTGCTGGTGGAGGTGACGGACACGGGCGTGGGCATCGCCACCGAGCACCTGCCGCGCCTGTTCGACCCGTTCTTCACCACCAAGGCCCCCGGCGTGGGCACCGGCCTGGGCCTGTCCATCTGCCACAACCTGGTGACGGCGCTCGGCGGCGAGATTCAGGTCCGCAGCGCCCCCGGCCGGGGCTCCACCTTCCGCGTGCTGCTGCCCTCCGCGGAGCCCGCGCGCGTCGAGCCCGCCCCGCCCGCGCCGCGGCCCGAGCCCGCCGCGCCCGTGGAGAAGCGCGGCCGGCTGCTCGTCGTCGACGACGAGCCCCTGGTCTGCACCGCCCTGGGCCGCACCCTGCGCCCCCACCACGATGTCACCCTGGCGACACGCGCACAGGACGCGCTGGAGCGCATCGAGGCCGGCGAGTCCTACGACGTCGTCTTCTGCGACTTGATGATGCCCGGCATGAGCGGGATGGACTTCTACTCCACCCTCATGAAGCGCCATCCGGAGCAGGCCCGCCGCGTCATCTTCCTCACCGGCGGTGCGGTGACCCCCCAGGCCCGCGCCTTCCTCGAAACCGTCACCAGTCCCCACATCGAAAAGCCCTTCGCGGGACGCGAGCTGCTGTCCTTGGTGCAGGAACGACTGGCCCGCGCCTGATCCGGGTCACTGTCCACCTGTGGAAGAATCGGACAGGCTCACTCGCCGGCTGTCCTTCAATTCCCCAGCGACTCTCCGGGCCTCCCCACCCGGTGTCCAGGAAGGCCATCACAAGCCCCCAGTTTCATTGAGCTCAAACGAATCCCTCCGAGGAAGACCTTGGGATTCCTGAAGAATTTCCAGCATCCAGGCCCTCTGACGCGGGCTGGTACGCGGGTTGCTCCAGGACTGACGCGCCGCACCGAGGAGGCCTCTCGGAGCGGCGGAACCGGGTGAGCCCCAAGCAGTCTGAGGCTCGCCCGCCCCCTCGGTCTCCTGGAGGCAGCAGGCGTGACGTCGGACAGCAACAGGCAGGGCGGGATGCGCGCGGTGTGCGTGCGGTGGCTGGGCGCGGCGATGGTGGCCACGGCGGGCACGGCGTGCGCGGCGACTCCAGCCCTGGCGGCCCAGACGCGCGGCGCCCCGGCGTTCTCCGCGGACACGGTGGTGGAGCTGGCCCGGCGGAAGGCGGCGCGGCCCTACGAGGCGCCGGTGTCGACGTTGCCGGAGTCGTACAAGTCGCTCGACTACGACGCTTACCGGGACATCCGCTACCGCCCGGAGAAGGCGCGCTGGCGTGACGCGAAGCTGCCCTTCCAGGCGCAGTTCTTCCACCCGGGCCGCTCGTTCCAGTTCCCGGTGGTGATGCACGAGGTGGCCGAGGGCAAGGCCCGGCCGCTCACCTTCTCCCCGGAGCTGTTCACCTACGGCCCGCTGGTGAAGCCCGGTCCGCTGAAGAAGGCGGATGGCTTCGCGGGCATGCGCCTGTCGCACCCGCTCAACCGCGAGGACGTGTTCGACGAGCTGGTGGTGTTCCAGGGCGCCAGCTACTTCCGCGCGCTCGGCCGGGGCAGCCTGTATGGCCTGTCCGCGCGCGGGCTCGCCATCGACACCGCGACGTCGCGCCCCGAGGAGTTCCCCGACTTCAGGGAGCTGTGGCTGGAGAAGCCCGCGCCCGGCGCGGACCGCGTGGTGGTGCACGCGCTGATGGACAGCCCCAGCGTCACGGGCGCCTACCGCTTCACCATCATCCCCGGGGCGAACACGGTGATGGAGGTGGAGGCCACCGTCTTCGCGCGCAAGGCCGTGGCGGAGCTGGGCGTGGCGCCGCTGACGAGCATGTACCTGTTCGGCGAGAACGACCGCGGCGACTACGACGACTTCCGCCCGGAGGTGCACGACTCGGACGGCCTCTTCGTCTGGACGCGCGCGGGCGAGCAGCTCTGGCGGCCCCTGCAGAACCCCGAGCGCATCAACGTCTCCAGCTTCCAGGTGGAGAGCCCGCGCGCCTTCGGCGTCCTGCAGCGCGACACCACGTTCGCCCACTACGAGGACCTGGAGGCGCACTACGAGCGCCGGCCCTCCGCGTGGGTGGAGCCCGTGGGTGACTGGGGTCCGGGCGTGGTGCGGCTGGTGGAGCTGCCGACGCCGGACGAGACGAACGACAACATCGTCGCCTTCTGGGTGCCGAAGAAGACGCTGGGCCCCGGGGACTCGCTGAAGGTCGCGTACAAGCTGCACTGGGGCGCGCGCTCGCCCTGGCCGGTGACGGGCTCCACGGTGGTCGCCACGCGCGTGGACGCGGGCGACTCCTGGAAGGGCGCCCGGCTCAAGGACGCGCGGCCCATGCGCCGCTTCATCATCGACTTCGCGGCGCTGCCCGACTTCGCGGAGGACGACGTCCCGGTGGAGCTGGTCGTCAGCGCCTCCTCGGGCAAGGTCCTGCGCCCCATCGCCACGCGCCACACGCCCACCGGCGGCTGGCGCGCCACCTTCGAGCTGCACCCCACCACCCCCGTCCCCACCGAGCTGCGCGCGTTCCTCAAGCGCGGCCCGGAGACCCTCACCGAGACCTGGAGCTACCTGTGGATTCCGTGACGACACTGACCACCTGCCCTTCCGTCCCGACCACCGTGTGGGCCGGCCCGCGCGCGCGCGCGGCGCTCGACACCTTCTTCAAGGGCTTCGGCTTCACCGCCGAGGCGGACCTCTCCACGCTGGCGGCGTGGGTGCTGGACGGCTTCGGCGCGCACGGGGCCCAGCCCCAGGCGGCGGTGGCGCTGGCCCGGGCCCGGATGGAGACGTGGCTGTCGGGCGTGCTGGGGCTGGAGCACTCGGGTCCGGGGCTGCTGTCGCGGGGCCGGGCGGCGTTCATGCTGTGCGACGGCGCGAGCCGGGGCGCGCGGCTGCTCACCCGTCCCGCGGCGCCGGAGGACTTCGTCCGGGCGGTGCGCGCGGCGGTGCCTGTGCCGGCGCCCGCGCAGGTCAGCGCGGTGATGCCCGAGCAGCAGTTGGTGCTCAACCCCCTCGGGGAGCTGCTGCGCCGCTGGTGGCGCGGCGCCACGGCGGGCATGTCCACCTCGCCCTGAGGTGGGCCTGGGGAGCCTCGCGATGCAAGCCCACTCGTTTTCGCCCGAGAGCGCCGGCTACCGGCGCGCCGGAGTGCTGGGACTGGCGGCCGTCACCACCGGGGTGGGGACGTGGGAGATGCACCGCCTGTTGAGCGCTCAAGGGACGTCGGTGCCGGAAGGGGTGCTGGTGGGGCTCTTCGCGCTGTGCTTCGGCTGGATTGCGCTGTCGTTCTTCACGGCGGTGGCGGGCTTCCTCCAGCTGGCCTTCGCCTCGCGGATGCCCGGGCTGCGCTACCCCACGCCGGAGGAGGAGTCGCAGCCGCTGGAATCACGCACCTCGGTGGTGATGCCCATCCACAACGAGGACCCCGCGGCGGTCTTCGCCAACGTGCAGGCCACGTACGAGTCGGTGGCCGCGACGGGGCACCTGGACGCGTTCGACTTCTACGTGCTGAGCGACTCCACGCGCGCCGAGGCGTGGGTGGCCGAGGAGCTGGCGTGGTCCGACCTGTGCCGCCGGGTGGGCGGACAGGGCCGCATCTTCTACCGGCGGCGCACGGACAACACGGGCAAGAAGGCCGGCAACCTGGGTGACTTCTGTGAGCGGTGGGGGCGCCGCTACGACTTCACGGTGGTGCTGGACGCCGACAGCCTGATGGAGGGCCGCACGCTGGTGAAGATGGCGCGGCTGATGGAGCTCAACCCACGCGCGGGCATCCTCCAGGCGCCTCCCCTGAACGTGGGCCGCACCACGCTGTTCGCCCGGCTGCAGCAGTTCGCCGGCCGCGTGTACGGCCCCGTCGTGGCGGCGGGCGCGGCGGCGTGGCAGCTGGGCGAGTCCAACTACTGGGGCCACAACGCCATCATCCGCACGGAGGCGTTCATCAACCACTGCGGCCTGCCGGTGCTCCCGGGCAAGCAGCCCTTCGGCGGCCACATCCTCAGTCACGACTTCGTCGAGGCGGCGCTCATGCGGCGCGCGGGCTACACGGTGTGGCTGGTGCCGGAACTGGGCGGCAGCTACGAGCAGCCCCCGCCGAACCTGCTGGCGTACGCGCAGCGGGACCGGCGCTGGTGCCAGGGCAACCTGCAGCACCTGAGCCTGGTGATGGCGGGGGGCTGGCATCCGCTCAGCCGGGGCCACTTCCTGATGGGCGTGATGTCGTACGCGGCCTCGCCCCTGTGGCTGTTGTTCCTGGTGTCGGGCCTGGTGGCCGCGCTGCATGACCGCTTCCTCCTGGACGTGTCCACGCTGCAGTCCCCCGCGCTCGCGTTCGACGCGCCGGGCGCGCTGCGCCTGTTCGCGGTGTCGATGGGGATGCTGTTCGCGCCCAAGCTCCTGGGGCTGACGCTGGCGCTCTTCAAGAAGGGAGAGGCGGCGCGGATGGGCGGCAGGTGGAAGCTCATCCTCAGTGTGCTCGCGGAGAGCGTGCTCGCGTCGCTGCTCGCGCCGGTGATGATGCTGTTCCAGTCGCACTTCGTGTTCGGCACGCTGCTGGGCTACCGGGTGAACTGGTCCAGCCAGCAGCGCGAGGACGCGGACCTGCCCTGGTCCGAGGCGGCGCGGCGGCACGTGGCGCACATGGCGGTGGGCGTGGCGATGGTGGCGGTGGCGGCGCTGGTGTCCACGGCGCTGGTGGCGTGGCTGATGCCGGTGGTGGTGGGGCTGCTGCTCGCGGTGCCCCTCACGGTGCTGACGGCGCGCGCGTCGCTGGGGCTGTGGGCGGCGCGGCGGGGGCTGTTCCTGATGCCCGAGGAGACCGAGCCGCCCGAGGTGGTGGAGCGCGCGCAGGCCATCACCGAGGAGCATGGGGTGGAGCCGGTGCCGGACGCCATCGAGCGGGTGCTCACGGACGCGAAGACGCACGCGCTGCACCTGGCGCTGCTGGAGTCGCAGCCGGGGCTCGCGGAGACGACGACGCCCGCGGCGCTGGAGTCCGCGCGGCGCAAGCTGCTGGGTGACGATGCCGAGCCCCTCTCCGCGCAGGAGAAGGTGGCGGCGCTGCTGGATGTCACCACGTTGAGCGAGGCCCGCGAGCAGCGGCTGACGCGCACGCTGTCGTGAGCCTGGAGCGGGCACCCGCGTCACGCGGATGCCCGGGCTCCTGGGAGCCGTGTCAGTAACACTCGGCGCAGTTCGAGGCGATGACGCTGCCCAGGTACATGCCTCCGCCCGGCGTGTAGCAGTAGTAGCGCATCTGGTTGCCCCAGCGGCCACCACACTCGTCGAGCGACAGGCACTCCCAGACGGGATAGCCGGTGTCGCCGGGGGCGCAGCCGTCATAGAGGGCCTGCTGCTGGCTCTCCGCGGCCACGTCCGCCGGTGCCTCTGCTTCGACGCCACCGCAGCCCACCGTGAAGAGACTCATCATCAGCGCTGCCGACACTCCGTGGACTCGCATGGACCACTCCAGTTGTGAGGGGGGTTGAGACGGCACTGCGACGAACGGCGGCGAGAGACTCAGCCAACTGTCCGAGCACTGTCCAGACGGCCAATCTGGACCCTGAGGTGTCGTTCCCGACCCGCGACGTCTCACAGAGGCGAGCGGCTGCAATGTTTCACTTCAGGCGGCTCGTCATCCGCGAGACACGACGTGTCCTCGCCCGCGGACCTCAGGCGCTCGATTGAACGCGACACCGTGGACGACTCGCTCCCGCTGACGGAGGAGCGCCGGCTCCGGCTCGCGACCGCGCACGGAGGGCCGCCAACCCGGTCTCGCGACACGAGGCCTGAGTCCGCACTCGCGGGCCTCGGGCCTATCCACGAACGGGCCCGGCCGTCTACTCGTCCGAGTCGCGCAGGATGCCCGCCGTCAGCGGCCACGCAAGCCCCTGCTCCGCGGTGCGACGGACCTCGCGGTCCTCGAGCCTGCGAGTCATCAGCCCGCGCAGGTTGAAGCGCGCCGCCCGCGCCAGAGGTCCCGCGCGAGCCTTCAGCGCGCCACGCGAGACCTTGCGCGAGGTGGTCAGCCCCACGAACACACGGTTCGCCGTGGTGCGCGCATCGAAGGCATGCAGCTGCTCGAAGCTCGCGCGCCACGTCTGGAGCATGGCGGGATAGAGCGGATTGGGCGAGCGGTGCACGTTGCTCACCACCGCGCCGTCGGGCGTCAGCCGCGCGCGCACGGCCCGGAGGAACTCCCACGTCGCCAGCGAGCGAGGCACACCCCGGGGGCCGAAGGCATCCAGGAGGATGACGTCATACGCGGGCCCGGGTGTCTCGATGAACCGCCGCCCCTCCTCCAGGTGCAGCCGCAGCTGGGCGTCCTCGCGCAGCCCGAAGAATCGCCGGGCCACGTCGAGCACCTCCGCGTCACAGTCCACCGCGTCGATGTGGACCTGGGGCAGCGCCGCGCGCAGGAACATCGGCAGCGAGCCCGCGCCCACGCCCACCATGAGGATGCGCCGGGGCTGGGCCACGAAGGCCACGCCGGCCACCATGCCTTGCGTGTACTCGAGCTCCAGCTGCAGCGGGAAGCCCTGCCCCGTGACGCTCTGGTAGGCGCTGTCCCAGCCGAACTGGAGGTAGCGCCGGCCCTCCGTGTCCTGGCTGACGATGCAGCGGTAGGAGCCGGGCTGCCCCACGTACAGCACGGTGCGCGGGACGTTGAGCCAGCGGAAGACACGGGCCAGGGTGCGTCGGGTGCGTGCCGGGCGGGCCCCCGGCGACGTCAGGCCGAGCGCGGCCCCGGAGCGCGAGAGGACCCGCGTCCAGGGCGCTTGTCTCCACCAGGGACCTCGTGCGCGCGGCCAGGTCACGAGGTCAGGTCTATCACCTTCCGGGACCGCCGCTGGTGGGCATGCTCCGTCACGCGAAGAACCGGCGCAACACGGCCACCATCGCCGCCACGTCGCTGGCGCACGCCATCTCCCGGATGGAGTGCATGGACAGCATGGGATTGCCCACGTCCACGGTGCGGATGCCGAGCTGCCCGGCGGTGATGGGTCCAATCGTGCTGCCGCAGCCCAGGTCCGTGCGCGTCACGAAGTGCTGCGCCGTCACGCCCGCCTCGCGGCACAGCGCGGCGAAGTGCGCCCACGACTCGCCATCCGTCGCGTACGACTGGTTCACGTTGGACTTGATGACCGGGCCCAGGCCCATCTGCGGCTGGTGCTTGGGCTCGTGCAGCGAGGCGTAGTTGGGGTGCACCGCGTGCGCCATGTCCGCGCTGACCAGGAAGGACTGGGCGATGGCGCGGTGGAACGCATCGGGCTTCCCGTCCGAGTGCGCCAGGGTGATGCGCTCCAGCAGCGTGCGCAGGAAGGGAGACGCGGCGCCCTGCGCGCTGCGGCTGCCCACCTCCTCGTGGTCGAACAGGATGACGCCGCTGGTGGCCTCGCGCGACGCCGGGCCCGTCAACAGCGCCGTCAGGCTCGAGTGGCAGCTGGCGAGGTTGTCCAGGCGCGCGGCATGGAGGAACTCGTCGTGCGCGCCCGAGCGCGTGGACGGCTGCAAATCATAGAGGCACAAGTCGTAGCCGAGGATGTCCGCGGGCTCGGCCTTCACCCCACCCTTCGCCAGCTCCTGCACGAGCAGCCCGCGCAGGTCCACCGCGCCGCCGCTCTCCAGCCCCAGCACCGGCACCATGTGCTCCTGGGCGTTGAGCTTCAGGCCATCCGAGTTGACGGTGCGGTTGAGGTGGATGGCCAGGTTGGGCACGCGCAAGAGCGGCCGGCGGAGGTCCACCAGGTGGCCCTTGGGCTTGCCGCCCTCCATCACCACGACGCGGCCGGCGAGCGACAAGTCGCGGTCCGTCCACGTGTGCAGCAGGACGCCGCCGTAGACTTCGACGCCGAGCTGCTGGTAGCCGTTCTTCGACACCTGCGCGTTCGGCTTGAGCCGCAGGTTGGGCGAGTCCGTGTGCGAGCCGACCAGCCGGAAGCCCGAGCGGTCCACCGGCGCCGTGCCCAGCTGGAAGGCGGCGATGCTGGTGTCGCCGCGGGTGACGTAGACGCGCTCGCCCGGCTTCAGCGTCCAGGACTCGCGCTCGTCCAGCGCGCGATAGCCGGCCTTCTCCAGGCGGCGGGCCGTCTCGCGCACCGCGTGGTACGGCGTCGGCGAGGCGTCGATGTACGCGAGCAAGTCATTGGCCAGGGCATCGGTATCGGTCGGGCTCATGTCGGCCCGAAGCTAACCCCTGGCGGGCGTCGCGCCACGTCCGAATCACGCCACCCGGACGGGGGAGCGGCCCCCGGGCTGTCCCGGGGGAACCACCACGGAGGCCGGCCGGGCCTTGGGCGCCGCGTCCAGGAACGTGCCCAGCAGCACCCAGCGCCGCGCCTCCCCTTCCGCGCCGCGCCGCGCCACCACCGGCGTCGTGTAGTGCCAGAAGGGCAGCCGGTACACGGTCAGCCCTCCCACGGTGCTCACCTTCGCCATCTCCGACAGGTGATGGTCCCTCTCGTAGACCAGGTACTGGTGCTCCACCCCGGGCATGGTGAGGCTCAGGTGCATGTCCACGTAGCCGTCGCGGGCCTCGGCCTCCTCGGGGTGGTGGTCATTGTGCGGCCCGGAGTAGTCCCCGGGGCCGTAGCACAGCACCTGGATGCCCCAGTTGCGGCGCAGCACGCGGCCACTGACGGCGGCGGCGAAGCCCGCGAACGTGTCCGAGCGCAGCATCCCCGTCAGCCCCACCGCCTCCGCCGCCTTCCAGGAGCGCGAGCGCCGGTTCTCCAGGAGCGCGGTGCGCACCCGCACCGTCTTGGGCAGCAGCTCCATGTAGTTCATCGTCATCCCGGAGATGGAGTCCACGGGGATGGGGTCCTCCATGGGCACCACCAGGTCGCGCAGCGCCGCGTCGAGCGCGTCGCGGCACGCGGTGGCCTTCGCCACGTCCACCACGCCCTGCAGCGCCACGAAGCGCCGCGCGGGGTCCAGCAGCGCGCCCGCCACCGCCTTGTCCTTGCCCTCCAGGATGCGGCGGCCCTTGGGGGTGAGCAGGTCTGCGAACTGGCTGGGGAATCGCTTCATGCCGCCCCGAATACGGCTTCACGCGCCGGTTGTCGTGCGGAATGCGCGAGCCGACCTGCCCGGTGTGTCCGGGGACCCACGACATCTCGACGCTCTGCGTCACACATGGCGTCCGGGTGAAGTTTCGCTGGGCGGAAACCTTTACCGGACTCCTGCGATAACCTCCCAATCGTCGAACTCCGGAGACTCCCCCAGGCATGGACCCCATCCGCAGCCGTCCCCGCGCCGTCACCTCGAACCCCTCCACGTCGCTCCAGCCGCAGGCGGAGGCGCGTCCGACGGCCGCTCCCGCGCGGGCCAACGCGGTGGGGCACACGCAGCTGAGCTCCTTCGAGACGAAGCTGGTGGCGCCGGCGCAGGCCCAGGCCGCGCAGCCCACGCCGGGCGCGTGGCGTGGCGGGCCGGACACCGAGGTGGGCAAGGCCGTGAAGGCCATCTGGGACCGGATGCAGACCATGCCGGGCGCGGACGTCACCATCAAGGGTGACACGCCCGCGTCGCTGCTCGGCCGCGCCATCCTGGACGGCAAGAAGGTCACGAACGAGCAGATCATCGCGATGTCGAAGGTGACGCTGGAGCAGCTCGCGACGGATCCGAAGGACCGCGAGAAGGTGCTGAAGAAGGTGCCGAACGCGCGCGAGCTGCCCGTGCACAAGTTCACGGTGGCGATGCTGTCGGCGGCCACGGGGATTGATCCGCAGAAGCTGTCCGAGGCGTGTCCGGACCTGGGCCTGACGGGCGCTCCGGGCACCCCGCTGCTGTTCGCGGCGGACGGCGCGGGCCTGCAGCGCTCCACGGCGCTGCACGACTTCACGGACTACCTGCGCGGCGCGGGCATCAAGGGCCTGAACAAGGCCGTCTGGGGCGTCGAGAACCGCATCCTCTCCGCCATCGTCTCCGCGGTGGGCGGCGGGCGGTACTGAAGCACCGGCCACGCGCCGAGCCTGGCACCTGGGCCGTGTTCTTCGATGGGGAACACGGCCCTTCGTGTTTCCAGGGGTCCAGGTGTCCCGCGGATCACCGCGTGATGATGACTGGAGCCAGTCCCCTGATGTCTGCAGTCATCGGCTGGGGGGCCGAGTGGGAGGCATCGCTTCAGTGAAGTCGCGGGGTTGCGAGGCCGGAAGGGCTGGCATCCGCGCTGCAATGAGGGAGAGCACGGGCGAGACGACGAACTCCTCGCCGCAGCGGTCCCCCATCGCTGTCCTGAAACAGGTGCTCTCATGGTCAAGCTCAAGGTCCCGTCGTTCTCCTCCCCGAAGCTGAACAAGAACCCGGCCGACTCGATCACCCCGCCGAAGAAGACGCCCACCCCGGCCCCCACGCCGCAGGACACGAAGTTCCGCAACCCCACGAACTCGCCCGGGGCGTCGGACCCGAAGTTCCGCAACCCCACGAACTCGCCCGGGGCGTCGGACCCGAAGTTCCGCAACCCCACCAACTCGCCCGGACAGTCGCAGCGGCCGACGGACGGGTTCGAGGGCAAGAACCCCTTTGGCGGCCGGGGCACCCGGGCGATGGATGCGCTGTCGAACATCTCAGGGGTCGCCGCGCCCGCGATGGAGACGCTCGCGAACGTGTCGGGTGCGGCGCTGCCCGCGATGCAGGCGCTCTCGCCCATGATGGCCGGCGGACTGCCCGGGATGCAGTCGCTCTCGCCCATGATGGCTGGCGGACTCCCCGGGGCGGCGCAGCTCTCCCCCATGATGGCCGGCGGACTGCCCGGGGCGGCGCAGCTCTCCCCCATGATGGCCGGCGGACTGCCCGCGATGGACACCCTGGCGCCGATGCAGCAGGGACTGCCCGCGATGGACGGCTTCTCGCCGATGCAGCAGGGCCTGCCCGCGATGGGCGGCTTCTCGCCGATGCAGCAGGGCCTGCCCGCGATGGACACCCTGGCGCCGATGCAGCAGGGACTGCCCGCGATGGGCGGCTTCTCGCCGATGCAGCAGGGCCTGCCGGCGATGGACACCCTGGCGCCCATGAACGTGCCGATGCAGAGGGGTATGCCTTCGCTGGACGCGCTCCCGCCGGAGCTTGGTCTCCCCATGGCGCCGCCGATGATGACGCCGAACATGCTGGAGGGCCTGCGGGTGCCGTCGCTGCCGGGGCCGGCCGAGTTCGGGCCTCGCGGGATGCCCCCGGAGGCCCAGAACCTCTCTCCGACGCTCCCCCACGAGACCGCCAACCCGGCGCCGCGCGGGCTGCCCCCGCAGCTGCGGGACATGATTCCGGCCCGTGAGACCACGCCCCGCGCCACGCAGAAGGCCGAGCCGGAGTCCTCGGGCATCCCGAGCGCCAATGACAAGCGCCCGGCCGGTGACAAGCGCTCGGCGGCGCAGATCGTCGATGACTCGCCGGCGCTGAAGAACCTGGGCCGTCAGAAGGACATCAAGTTCGACCTGCTCTGCAAGCAGACGGGCATCGACCCGAAGCTCGACCTGAAGGACGCGAAGCAGAACCCGGACGCGGTGTTCCGCCTGGCCAAGGTGCTGGAGTTCATCGACAGCGCGAAGGCGGCCAACGGTGGGGACCGGGACAACAAGGTGAAGAACGGCAAGGGCGACGGCAACATCGAGGGCATCACCAAGGACGGTGATGCGCGCCACGGCACCGAGGCCGGGATGGTGAAGGACTTCGCGGAGAAGGGTTACTCGTTCCTGGGCGAGCAGAAGCTGCCGGAGACGAAGGACACGCACGTCAAGGCGGACGGCAGCAACAAGGACAACTTCCAGTGGGCCGCGGGTGAGGCGGGCAAGCACCTGTGGTTCCTGCCGGGAGTGAGCAACGTGCTGACGGGCATCGGCAACTCGGAGGGTGGCGTGAAGGGCGTGTTCGAGGGCGCGGCCAAGGGCGCCTTCAACACGGTGAAGGGCGCGGCCGAGGGTGTGCTCGGGGCTGTCACCACGGGCCGCATCAACCCGGCCTCGCTCATCCTGGGTGGCGCGGCGGGCGCGCTGGCCAACACGGAGGCCGCGCCGCAGCCGGTGAAGGACATCGCCAGCATGCTGTGAGCTTGAATTGAGTCGTGACGCGAGCGGGGGATCTTGCTCGGTAGAGGGGCCCTCGGAGCGACCTTGCGGCGGCAGGGAAGCTCCGAGGGTCTTTCTATTTCGAGCGCCGGGTCGTCAGGCGTCGGATGTCGGCGCACCACCGGCGAGCTTCACGCGAGCGGCCTCCAGGCGCTTGGCGCGGACCTTCCCCGCGACGCCGAGCAGACGCCGGTCACGCTCCCAGCGCTCGCGGGTCGGCGCATCGACCAGGGCCCACAGGGGCTCGATGGACGTGAGCGTTCGCTTCACCAGGGCGAGTGCGCCACCGAGCGCCACGTGGGTCGTGGGTGCCGCCGGGTCGGCGGTGGCCAGGTCACGCATCATCACCGCGAGCGCCAGCAGCTCCTCGCGCACGTCCTCGGGCCAGCCGCAGCGTCGCCCCAGTTGGATGAGCCAGCCGAGGAGCGCGAGGTGGACGTGGCAGTCCTCCACGGTGCGGAACGGCTTCAGGTAGCGCGTGTAGCCATCGCCCGCGAGCACCTCGCCGTCGAACACCTCGACGTTGTCGAGTCGCAGCTCGGCATGCGGCACCTCGGGCACGAACGGGAGCTCGGGCAGCGCAAGGACCTGGATGCCCTTGCGCTGTGCATCGACCCTCACCACGCGCAGCCGGTTGTAGTCGAGCTCGTCGCGTCCCTCGGAGGCGACGATGAGCAGCACCTCCGCGTGCGTGCCCAGCGTGACGAAGGCCTTCTCCCCGTTGAGCGACGACCCGGAAGAGTCGACCCGGACGCGCGTATGGATGTGGCTGGGATGGCCGCCCATGGCCTCGGTGGCGCAGAGCGCGACGCGCTTGTCCGGAGGGAGCGTGGGGACCAGGCGCCAGAGAGCCGCGTGGTACCCGGAGCAGAACGCGTAGCCGAGCCGGTCCGCGCGAAAGCCCCCCGCGAGCGCCAGGTCCGCGGGCTCCGGATAGGGAGACACCAGCGCCACGTGCTGGCGCCACCACGCCTCGATGGACTCGAGCGCGACAGGCTCGGGCGACTCGGCGAGCAGGAGCTTCAGGATGGTATTCACGGGGGACATCGTACGTCACTCTCGATTCAGGCCCCATTCAAGTTGCCCCAAAGGAGCGTGGGCAGAGGTCGCACTAGCTGCAGGCAACTGACCACCGCGCCTGCGTGCACGTTCATCAAAGTGCGGCCATCTGAAAAAGCATCGGCGCGCTCATCAATCTCAAGCGCAGCGTAAGTCCGCCTCATTCTGGACCTGAGTCGACTTTGTCCCAGTCCCCCTCTTGGCCCTCAACAGGAGCCGACACCTTGAACAAATCCACCAGACCTGCAACCATTCAACAACCATCGTTCCCAAGGGGTGGGCATGGTCTCCATACTCATATTGCTTGTGTGCGCCGGAATGTCGACTCCATCGACTTCGGAAGCGGTTGCACCTGCTCCAACTGAATCAGCCCCCGCTGGTCCAGCGAGCACAGGGCTCCCTCAAACCATAAAGCTCGTCGCCCCTGGCGTCGTCACCATCAAGACCTACGACGCACAAGGAGCCCCTCTTGGTTTGGGTAGCGGGTTTCTTGTCGAAGGTGGCAGGGTCGTTACCAATGCACACGTCGTCGAGCATGCGGCGCGCGTCGAAATCTACGACGCGGAGGAGCAGCTCTTAGGTGTTACTGACTACGCCGAAAGCCTCAGTGCGCACGTCGACCTTGCGGTACTTCCAGCAATGCCCAGCCCGCCGACAACACTTCGCCTCGCGGAAAACCAGCCGCCTGTGGGGGAGAGCATCTTCGTTATCGGGGCTCCTCAAGGCCTATCCAACACCGTCTCGACAGGCATCGTCAGCGCACTTCGAGGGTACGAAGGCAAGCGCTGGATTCAAATTACGGCACCGATATCCCAGGGTTCAAGTGGAGGGCCTGTCCTCAATCATGAGGGCGAAGTCGTCGGCGTCAGCGTTGCCGTGCTCCGCGATGGACAAAACCTAAACTTCGCGGTTCCCATCAGAGACGTAAGAGCGTTGGTAGGGAGCCCGCCCGGCCGTATCACCTTCACCGGGTCAAAACCATCGAGCCAGCCCTCTGGAGCCGCGCCAGCCTCAAATGACGCAGAGACAGCACAACCGGTGGCGCCACAAAAACCTGACTTCAACAGACTACTCCTCACTCGCCCCTCGCTCCATCTCAACCAATCGCAACACGGAGAACTCGACGACAATGACACGTCGCTCTCGTCGGGAAGATTGGCCGATCTATTCTCAGCGGAAGGCAAAAAGGGAGACATCTACACCGTCATTGCAATAAGCGATTCCTTCAGTCCATCAATCATGGCGGTCGTATCGAAGCCCGATGGTACGCCCGAAAACATAGGCCACGCGGATGGCTCGGGAGCTTACATCACCCGGTTGATCGTTCGCCCTCGCAGCTCAGGCATTTTCGGCTTCCTCATCTCCACAACAAGACCCAAGACAACGGGCAGCTATAAAATTGGATTCTTCAAGGGAGAAATCAGCCTCATCGACGCTTCCAACAGACTGTCTGATAGCCGTTGGCTGTTCCTAAGCAAGGAAGCGGAGTTCTCCATCTACATCGACAAAACCTCTTTTCGCAAGATCACTCCGACGCATCGAAGGGCATGGGTGTGGTGGTCGTATCACGGATGGGAAAGCCACAGCCTAGGCCGATACAACAACTACAAGTCACTCCAGGAACACAATTGTACTGAACGGGCAACACGCCGTATCAGTGTCGCCTACTATGAAGACGGCAAGTTGCTCGATTCTTCAGATGATGAATCAAGTCGCTGGCTGCCTTGGACGCCTGGGAGCATCGGTGAATTTGTCGGCGCGACCGTGTGCGGACTGTAGCCTTATGACTGCATCTTTTCAGACGCAGACAGGTCCAAGCGACGATTGAGGCCCGGCAGTCACACCGGGCCTCCAAACCGACACCTCACCCCGCCAGGCGCTTGCGACCACCCGCGGACTTCTTGCCCTTCGTCGACTTCGCGGCCTTCGACGTCTTGCCCTTCACGGGCTTCTTCGCCGAGCGCGACTTGGACGCGGACTTCGTCCCCTTCTTCGCACCAGACTTCTTCTTCGCGGACTTCGCCTTCTTCTTCGCGGGAGCGGGCTTCGCCGGGGCGAGGATGGTCCCCCGGCACCTGGGCGAGCCACAGCGGCACACGTACAGCGCCTCGGACTCCGCATCCATCTCCGGGGTGCGCTCGTAGGCGTAGTCGTAGACCAGCTCCTCCCCCACGGCGATGTCGCGCAGGGCGAAGATGTAGATGCGCTTCTTGTCGATGAGCGCCTCGCAGTTCGGATCACACGAGTGGTTGATGTAGCGCGACTCGTTGTGGAGCGTGCCGGCGTCGAGCACCGTCTTGCTGTCCAGGTTGAACAGGAAGGTGTGGTGACGGCCCATCGCCTCGTCGTCGTAGCGGCGGTCGGCCTCCGCCTGGTTGATGCGCTCACCGACGTACTCGATGAGGCGCTCATCCTTGCGGATGCGACGCGTGGCGAAGGCGCCCGTGCCCTGGATGGACGACGGACGCAGCTCGAAGGGGAGAGGCTTGGAGGAAGGAACGAAATTGGGGGATGTCATGCGGAGTATGAGCGGCCCGGAGTTCACGTCGGCCGGGACGCTCCATCAACTGCCGGTGTAGCGTGCACCAGTCGGACTCTCGATGAAAGGCGCACGATGATGCGGTGGTGGCTCGTCCTGGGTGCTGTGAACGCGTTCCTGTCCGTGGCGGCGGGAGCTTTCGGGGCCCATGGCCTCAAGTCCCGGCTCTCCCCGGACCTGCTCGTCATCTTCGAGACCGGCGCGCGCTACCACATGTACCACGCGCTCGGCCTCGTCGCCGTCGGCCTGCTGGGCACCCTGCGCCCCGCGCCCCTGCTCAATGGTGCGGGCTGGGCCATGCTCGTGGGCATCCTCCTGTTCTCCGGAAGCCTCTACGCGCTCGCGCTCTCCGGCGTGCGTGCCCTGGGCGCCATCACCCCCCTGGGCGGCCTGGGCTTCCTCGCCGGCTGGGCCCTGCTCGCCGTCGCCGCCTGGCGCTCCACGCCCTGAGCCGCCCGAGTCATTCGCGAACCAGCGGCGGCATCGGGTACATCAGGTCCAGCTCCCGGTTGTTCCGGATCCCGCACGCCTCGCGCTGCACCATGAGGTTCCACCGCTGGACCTCCGCCTCCTTGCGGACCTCCCGGTAGCGCGCATGGCGCGCCGCACGCGCCGTCCCCTGGGAACTCAGCAGCTCCCGCTCCGCGAGGGCCAGCGCCGCGAGCGCCTTCTCCAGCTTCTCGCCGGTGCGCCTGAGCGCGGACGCCTTCTCCTTCTGGAACTCGACCTCGACCGGCAACAACGCGTTGACGTTCTCGTTTCGGGCCATGCCCTCCCTCTAACCATCCGCACGCCCACCGGCAGCGCCGTCGATGAGCCCCGCTGAAGCGGCCTCTCAGCCCCGCTTGTCCCCACACCCCCCGGGCGGCGAAGTGGCCC